>CAZLXM010000182.1:0-1516 GCA_964563105.1 uncultured Bacteroidaceae bacterium | reverse complement strand
CTGTTCTTGGCGATGTAAGTTTGAACGGAACCATTTCACCTTTTGATGCTTCTCTTATTTTACAGCATACAGTTTCAAACATTGTTCTTACACCAAAACAGCTCGCTGTTGCTGATGTTAGTGGCAATGGCGTTTATAGCTGCTATGATGCTTCTCTTATACTGCAATATTGTGTCGGACTGGTCAACCGTTTTGAGGCAAGTGATAAAAAGTCAGTTCCTTATGGAAATGTTGCGGATATTTCATTCTCTGATATACAAATACTACAGGATAAAAAAACTTTTCACCTGCCTGTAAATATTACTACAACCAGCTCGATTAAGTCATTGGAAATGAATTATCTATATGATAATCAGCATCTCAGGTTTCTTGGTCTGAATTTTGAACAACTTCCATCAGACATTATGATAGAGACGGGTAAAGACATTGAAACGGGCAGAATTGCTATTTCCTTAGCTTCTGCCTATGATCTGAATTTCAATGGTCTTACATTTTTTCTGGAATTTGAGTTTGCTGACCTTTCAATTGATCATTCAACGCTTCGC
This sequence comes from uncultured Bacteroidaceae bacterium, assembly GCA_964563105.1. Taxonomy (GTDB): domain Bacteria; phylum Bacteroidota; class Bacteroidia; order Bacteroidales; genus CAYVTV01. The sequence goes on along the minus strand of CAZLXM010000182.1, from coordinate 971 downwards.
CTTACTAATTCCATGGCCAATGAATATCCTTTAAATACGGAAAATGTTTATTCAGTGCTGTTTTCTGAAGACTTTATTACCGGAATAAGAAATCCTGATGATACTCATTCTCCATTGATCTTTTACAGGCAGCAGGCAATTAACATTGAATTTATGCTAAAAAGATCAGGCAGTTCAATTGATATTCAGATCAGTGATTTAAGCGGAAGGCTTATTTACAGGAATATTCTGAAAGGCCTGGATCAGGGTTCCCATTCCATTGAACTTCCTTTTATGAATTCCGGAGATACTAAAGCAGGTATATATATAATCCGTCTAAGATCTGATGAATTTAATCATTCACAAAAAATACTGATAAATTAATTTTTTATAATACTGTGATATTCAATTATATTAATAAAATATATAGGTATGAATAAGATAATTAAAAATATATCATCAGTTTTCTTCCGGCTATTATTCCTGTACCTGATCATACCTTTGAATGCATTTGCACAAAATACTGTAGGCTTTAGTATTTCAAATGCTAATGTTACTGTGAAAGATACATTTACAATCACATTCAGGGCTGACAGCACCCTTTCGGGTAAAAATATATATAGTTTTTGTTTTGCATTGTCTTATTCGAGTAGTTACCTTGAATTTATAGCTCTGGAACCTGCCGGAATTATTTTGGGTTCATGGGGTTTACCATTATGTAATATTAAATCATCGGGTAAGCTTTATATTGTCGGTGCAGGAGCTACACCTCTTTCAGGTTCCGGTGATATGTTTAATTTAAAATTTTGTGCAATAGGGGGTGGCGGACATTCTGCAAACATACAGAATATTACAGCTGAGAGTTATCTTAATGAGGGCTTTCCGCCAATGAGTATAACAGGGTCCCGTATTAATATTGCCAATCGAATATATCCGAATATTTCCCCAAACGGGGGTAGTATGATGTGGGGCACTACTCAGTTGTTAACAGT
>CAZLXM010000181.1:0-1687 GCA_964563105.1 uncultured Bacteroidaceae bacterium | reverse complement strand
ATCATGTACGGTTCTTGGGGGACAAGGGCGGAGTAATCCGCCTGAGTTACCCGACCGAAAAAGAAACCAGCCACCTTACCAGGCACATAATGCTTACCATTGTGGATGGAGCAGGTTACCAATATTTTCAGCACATCAATGCGTTAAACAACATCCTTGAAAGCGGGTACTCGCAAAAAAATGAAAAAGGACATGAGCGAATTGAAAAAGTGAACGGCCAGAAAATGATCTTCGTAGATCATACAAAAGGCGATCGGACCACATCGGGCATCAGTTTTATTATGGGCCTCCGTTACCAGATTAAACTGGAAGGCAACCGCCTTTCAACAGAGAACTTGCATGATCCGGCCATTGAAGTGCAGTCACTTGAATTTCCGGAATAATTCCGGTAGTGTACAGGGCTTCCGAAAAACCGAACTTCATATTAATGGTATGGTCTCCATTTCGGTAACTGGTTCGACAATCACTGCCGCACATAAAAAGAATTTATTAGACACATATAATACTTAAGAGATTGTTCCTTATATTAAAACCTTTCCATTACACCTAATCCGAACAATGCAAAATCATACTTAACAGGATCTTCGGGATCAAAGCTTCTCAGGATTTTATCAAGCTCAGCAACTGCCTTTGCATCATTCTGCCTCCGGGAAATAAGCCCAAGCTTTCTGGCAACATTCCCGGAATGAACATCTAAAGGACAGGAAAGAACAGAAGCGGGGATATTCTTCCATATTCCAAAATCAACCCCTGCATCATCTTTTCGGACCATCCATCTTAGAAACATATTGACCCTCTTAGCAGCCGAACCTTTGAAAGGATCAGGAAGGTGCTTTAAAGTTCTCGCTTCATGAGGAACCATGAAAAATTCTTTTTTCAAATGATGAATTGCGGGCTGAAGTGAATCAGAAGTTTTATACTTATTAAAAATTCCTTCAAGCCCGTTTCGCTGCTTATAAATAAATTCCAGGGCCTTTATAAAAACCAGCAGATCTGTTGCGTTGAAAGTGCGATGAACAAATCCCTCAACTATTTTCAGATCCTCATCTTTATGACTCATAATGAACTCATAAGGCGAAGTCCCGAAAAAACTCATCATCTTTTTTGCATTTTTTATAATAGACCTGCGATTACCCCAGGAAATTACAGCGGTTAAAAATCCGGATATTTCAATATCTTCCTTGTTTGAATATATATGTGGTATTTGTATGGGATCCCTTTCAATAAAATCAGGCTTATTAAACTGCTGAACCTTTTCATCAAGAAAATATTTCAACTCAATAACTTTATGCTCCATCCAAATAATTTATATTCCTATTACTTAAATCAGATGTCCTTCTCCGGAATGTGTTAACTAACTTATCTTATTCCAATTTTTTTATCTTTTATGTTCTATGCCTTCTCATATATTTTACATATCACCTGTAAACAGGGAAAAGACAGTTTTCCATAGTTTCATATTTACTCAGGGCAGCCCACAATATCCCTCTCTTCATGATCTCATAAACTTCATAGACATCAAAATCCTTAGCTACATGACCAAGTGAACTGTAAAAAACCCGCCCTTTGCCATAATTTTTTTTCCATACTACAGGCATGACCGTTCCTTCAATAGTGGGCTCATGTTCTCCGCTGAAGGTTGTTGTCGCCAGGACTTTCACCCCGGGGTCAACATGCAAAAAATATT
>CAZLXM010000180.1:0-1711 GCA_964563105.1 uncultured Bacteroidaceae bacterium | reverse complement strand
TAGTTATATTATTGTTGTTCACGTCGTTCTGATGGAACCTCCAGATATTTTCATTCTCTTGTTGTGAACGATAGTTCATGGGGGTTTCATATAACTAATTATATTTGTTTCTGCCCTGAATAACAGGACTATCTAATCCAAGCATTCTGTAACTTACATTATTGTAGTTCCCCCCATGGCGCGGGCTGCCATAGTATCCGGCCATGGTATGACTGCGTATTAAGTTGAAAAAAGAACGATCGCTTCCCTTTTCCCAAATTTTTCCGTTTTCAAACTTTCCCCTGCTATCTGTTAGTTCATTATAAGCACCTTTTTCTAAATCTTTCAAAAAAAGGGTTTGTTCATCCCATGATAATTCCTGGAATTGTTTTGAATGTAATTTCTGGCAGGTGATCATGAAAGAACTTAAGCCAGATTTATATCTTTCCTGAAATCCTGACAAAGGTCCTGTTAATTGTTTGTCAATAAAGTTTGTCACTTTTGCATCTTTGGCACCCGACCATTCATCTGTAGGAATAATTTGTTCAACAATTGCATCAACCAGCAGGGCTTCCTCTTCAGTAAAAAATCTCCATTGGGATTTTGGGGAGAATTTGCATTGTGGTAATACCAATAAACTACCGGTAGTTAAGGAAACTGATTTTATAAATTTTCTTCTGGACAGTTCTTTAAGTATCATATCGCGTAATTTTCTTTTTATCGTTTGTCTTTTCCGGGCTCAATATATCTTTTAATATAAAGGGCAGGTTATTAATAAAATAACGAGCGATTATCAATGGCTTTATTATATACAGTATTTTAAAAATAAAAAAAATCTTTCCGGTTTTGTAAAAGAAATCAACAAAGTAAGGAAAGAATCCCTGAAAATCTTAAAACCAAATTTATTGAAATTTTTTATCATATCAACCATTTAAAACAGAGTATTTATCTGCCGGTAAAAAAATTTCGGGACAGAACACACTCATCATGGAAGTCTGGAAAGAAGGTCTAAATTATGGTCAAAATATAAAAGGGCTTACAGCGTCTGAAACTGTAAACCCCTGATTTTCATTGAGCGGGAAACGGGGTTCGAACCCGCGACCCTCAGCTTGGGAAGCTGATGCTCTACCTCTGAGCTACTCCCGCCTGGCTCCTTTTAATAAAAGTATAATATGCTTTATTAACTTAAAAATCTGATATTCGAATTACAAATTTATTCAAATTTATTTTACAAGAAAAAAAGAAGCTATTTTTCTCTTTTTAAGATTAGGCTAAATCATCAAATACAAAAACAAACTCAATCAGTCATAATTAATTCCGTATCCAAATCATTTCTTTGTAGGTGTATCAGAGACAAATTTCATTGAAACTGAATTTACACAATGCCTGGTGTTTTTAGGGGTAAAGTTTTCTCCAGTAAATACATGACCAAGATGCCCCCCACAATTTGAACATATTATTTCAGTCCTTCTCCCGTCTGCATCCGGAACACGTTTTACAGCCCCTTGTATTTCATCATCAAAACTTGGCCAGCCACAATTTGAATCAAATTTATCTTCCGAACGATATAAAGGGGCATTACACCTTTTACATATATATGTGCCCTTTTCTTTATGATTGGTATACTCACCGGTAAAAGGCCTTTCAGTACCTTTATGGATAATGACCCATTCCTCAAAATCATTCAAAGGATTAAATTTTGAGGTTTTTGAATTTTTTATATAACTGTTAT
>CAZLXM010000179.1:0-1768 GCA_964563105.1 uncultured Bacteroidaceae bacterium | reverse complement strand
GAATTTGCCCTTGTTAAAGGTGTTGATCCGGCTTATATTGTCCTGGCCCGTAGTGAACATTCCGGTGTTCATGCTGCTGCAAAGGACCTTCAGCGTGATATAACTAAAATTACCGGTGTTACCCCCAACATTGTCCATTCATTAAAGGAGACATCGGGGAGATGTGTAGTAATAGGAAGTGCTGATTGCCTTGAAGGGAAGGAACTTTTAGCTTCAGTAGGGGTAAGTGTGGATGATCTGGAGGGTAAATGGGAATTATTTAAATATCAGATATTAAATGATGTTGGTGATAAGGAACAGGTACTTGCAATTGCCGGTAGTAATCTTCGCGGTACTATATTTGGCATTTATGATTTTGAGCAAAAGCATCTAGAGGTTGATCCTTTATGGTTTTGGGCAGATCATGAACCTCCAACCCGGGGGGAGTTAATTTTTGATGACCGTATAAATTTTAGTTCATTGAAAGAACCTACGTGGAAATATCGTGGCTGGACATTAAATGACCATCCTCAGTTAATTGAGTGGATGGAGACAGGTTTAGTCCAGAGGGCAAGATATGGGAGATATATGTTTGTCATTCATCCTGAAGTTTTCGAAAGATTTTATGAAGCAGCATTACGTTTAAAAATGAATATGTTCACCTGGTACTTCATTGATGCGGACTGGCAACCTGATCGGGACCAACTGAGAAGGACTGTAGAACGGGGGTTGTTCATAACTCAGCAACAAGCAGAACCTTTAGGTGCAAATTACGGATATTGGGATCATTATTGGGATAATCATGATCCGCAGGGGAAGCCTGATATGCCTTCTTATTTATTATATCCGGAAAAATTTCAACAATTTTGGGCTTATTATATAAATAGATGGTCTGAATTTTCGCCTCATGTTGTTTGGGAAGTTGATTTTAGAGGTTGGGCAGACGCTGCATATACTGAACCTACATTACCTGATGGTGGTACTCCTGAAGAACTTTCCAAAATAGTTAATCAGGCCCTTAAAGATCAATCTGCACTGGTAAGAAATTATGATAAAAATCCTGATCTTCAAATGATGACAACTTTGTATGGGGAGGTTGGGAGGTATTATGATTCAGGCTGGGTAGAAGTACCGGCGGGTGTTACTACCGGATTTTCTGATGCCGGCATGTCAGGTATGTCACATTCAAAAAAATTCTGGACTGAAAAGCGTGATCCAAATCGTAAATATGGTCAGTATTTTCACACAAATTACTTTGGAGGAGGGCCTCAGGTAGCTAAATGTACCCCGATTGACACTTATCTTAAAGTTAACATGGATGCTATGTATGAACGGGGAGATACACAACATATGCTTCTAGCCATGAATGAATTACGTTGTCAGCAGTTGGAAATTAGAGGAATTGCTGAAATGTTGTGGGATTATCCGGAGTTTGAATATAACGAGTATTTATTAAGATATTGCAGGGAAAATTTTGGTAATGAGGCGGCACCTGAAGTTGCCGCTTTGTATGAAGAATACTACAAAAAATATCCTCACGAGATGAGGAATGATGGCAATAAAACTTATGCAGTTTATTATAAGGTGATGGAACCTTTATTCACTATCATCGCAAATTTATTGAATATTGAATCAGGAAACACTGATGGCTGGGTCATGAATTATCAATATAAACGGGAAATTTATAAAAAAGGGATTAAAGACCTTGGAGAAGTACTGGAAAAAGCCATAGCCCTTCGTCCCTCCATACCGGAAAACAGGAAATACTTTTTTGATTATGAATTTCTTG
>CAZLXM010000178.1:0-1939 GCA_964563105.1 uncultured Bacteroidaceae bacterium | reverse complement strand
ATGTTATGAGCAGTATTGAAAATACTTCAGTCCTTAATTGCAGAATTATTGATGTGGCAGGTTGTGCCTGGGAAGGTGCCGGACGTTTTGTTAAATTTATTGGTAATTACATAAGAAACTCCGGCCCGGTAGCAATAGGAAATCTTGGCCCTGCTAACCGTGAGGCAGATAAAATAACTCCGGAAAATCATCATCTTATGTTTCCGGAGCTTGGAGCAGGACAACATATCGTTGCCGATAATGTTTTTGAAGGGAATGTTTCCTATGGCGGCAGGTTTGGTGGAAGGGTCATCCATAGTACCTGGGGCGCAACTCAGGTTATTATAAGAAATAATCTTTTCATTAATTTTAATTCATCCGGGATATTTGCACTGGGGAATACCGATGCAACACATTATGCTTCCGCTAATACAATTATTACGGGAAATATTTTTGATATGACATGTATCGGTCAAAAACCAATACAGCGTACTGCCCTAACTATCAGTAGCAATGACGTAATTGTAAGTGATAACCAGATCTATGTCAGGGGAAATGCTGATCCTCTAGTTACTGCGATAAGCCTGAATGAACCCGCCCTCAATGTTAATATTCATGATAATCTCATTCGCAATTGCGGCAAAGGAATAATAACTGAAAAAGCAATGTCAGGTGTCGCTCAGGTTAAGGATAGCAGAACTTTCTTAAGATTGAATAACCAGTATGGATTACCTCAGGACAGAATACGTCCATGGTCATTAAAGGGATGGATACTTATGTGGAAAAACCGCGATGGAAAATATACAGGGACCTCGATAATAGAATCATTTGATCCCGAAACACTTTCATTTACTTTGTATGAACCTGGGGAAATGAAAGAAGGAGATATGTTTGATGTAGTTGTCCCGACTCTTAACTGGAATATACATAATAATCTGATAAGTGATTGTATCCAACCAATAGTATTTAACTCCTATGGAAGCAGGACATCACTATTCAGGAACAATCTGATAGCCCGTGGTAATACTGATAAGGTAGTTGTTGCATTAGAGATTCATGGCAATTTCCAACTGCTATATAATAAATTTATTGATTTTAATGAGGACAGGTCTGTAGCTATTGCTATTTATCCTGATGCAACAGATCGTATATGTAACAGCCTCTACATTGGAAATATTTTTGAAAACTGTAATGTTTTGATTACTGAGAGCCGGCCAGGATTATGGAAAAGTGCATTGAAAAAAGAAAACCGGGCTATTGACTGCGTTAAGAAATTACCAAAATAAAAGGCTTTAAATTCAAACAAAAAAATCAAAAAAACTTTCAGATTCAGGTTGGTGCCAGGATGGACAAAATGTCAACGGCAAGTAGCATCCATCTATTTTCGGTGCAGGAGAAGGTACAAAATGGTTTGGGCCCAGGAAATGTTGTTTCATGGTAAATAGTGGTAATTTGATTGATATTCATTCAAAGCAGGCAAAATGGGTAAGAGATTTTATTAAATTAAATTAAGCATAGATTTTTATAGATAAATTTTATTAAACAAAAACATCATAAATTTCTGATTAATTATATACGATAAATTCATAAAAACAACTTTATATGAACTCCAACAGAAGAAAGTTCTTAAAAAAGGCGGTTGTTACAGTACCTGGAATGAGTTTTATTGGATCAATACAGAATAAAGATGAAACAGAAAATTTATATGGCCAGGTTGAAGTGCTTGCTGATCATTCTAAAGAAGATGGCTGGCTAAATGTAAAAGAATGCGGAGCTTCTGGTTCAATATTTCAGACTACTGCAGTTACTAAAAGCGGATCAGGTCAAATCACAGTTACGGATGTTGGCGATTTTAAAGTCGGACAGGGTGTTATGGTATCTAAATGCAATATACGATACGGCAAAATACGAATGTGGTCAACAGGAATCCCTTATGTCACTCATGGCAGAGAGGTTGGTG
>CAZLXM010000177.1:0-2130 GCA_964563105.1 uncultured Bacteroidaceae bacterium | reverse complement strand
CCGAAAATATCTTTTTCGTTCACCTCTGCTTCGGGTGTCTTATCCAGGTATTCCGTACATGACCACAGCAGTAAAATACCCGGTAATAAATAAATGTATCTTCGAAGTGTTTTCATATTTAAATTCATTTTTCTTTATATTTTACCTGAAATTAACGCTTATTCCCACATTATATCTTCTTAGGACAGGGTATGTTAATCTCTGGTCGGTTGTAGCAGGCCCGCCAAAATCAAGGTCTTCATACATCTTCGACCATAGCCAGAGATTATTTCCACTCAGTTTAAGGCGGAAATTAGAAAGGCCGAGCCTTTTCACCCAGTTACCATCCAGGGTATATGTTACTTCAGCATTCTGTAATCTTAAATATGCCCTTGAAGTAGGTACATATCCGCCGGCTCCGCTTGTAGCCACACGATAGTGGGAAGTAGTGGCTGAAGTTATATTATTATTTTCAGGTGACCATCTTCTGTCCATATCCCAGGGGAAAAGAATGGTTAATGCATTACCAAATGTCCCTGTATAGGACCCGGATGTTCCTTCTATATTATAAACCCCATAAAAGCGGACATTTGCGGCCCATTTTTTAAAACTGAACCCGGCAGCCGGAGAATATGTAAATTGAGGGCGCTGGGGATATCCATAAGGAACAGCATCATTGGAATCAATATAACCATCAGAGTTATAATCAATCCGGCGAAAATCTCCAGGAAGTAAATTTGCATTTGTCAGCCCTCCTACAGTGGTATAAATATCATTCCAGGATGGCATAACACTATGGTCGCCTTGTTGTAATGTTACCTTAGGCTGGTCTATCTGATAACCTGCAAGTTTCTGATAGCTCTCCAGCAAGGGAGCGTCTCCCTGGGCAATAACTTTATCCTTGGCAAAAGAATGGGCATAAGTTGCCCACAAATATAATCCGTTCATAAAGGTTTTATTTATCTGGCCTTCAAGCTCCCAACCTCTTACATCAACTTCACCTTCATTTGCGGAAACCGGGAAAGCTCCATAATAAGCAGGAATTCATCAAAAAAGCCGGTTTCAATACCAAAATCTCTTTTTCGTGCAGTTTCCCAATGAATTTCAGTATTTGCTATTACTCTTTCAAATCTGAAAGGATAGGCATTTTGAATATATGGCGCCCCAAAACGATATAAGGTCTCTGCTGATGTAGATGTTGTAGGAGGTTTAACTTCCCAGCTTCCAACATATAACCAGCGTGCTATTCCTTCGTCACTTCCAACTAATCCATCCGAATAACGTACTTTAAAATTAGTCATAACCTGTTTCAATGGCTCAAAAACTGATTCATTTGAAATAACCCAGCCAAAAGCCATTGAAGGGAAAAATCCAAAGCGGTATTTATTGGCAAATTTCTCGGAACCATTATATGCAGCATTAAATTCCGCAAGATATTTGCGGTTATAATTATAAGTCACACGCCCAACCCAGTCTTCACGATAACTCATAAATTCTGAACCCCTTGCCCTTTCCTGACGGCTTACCAGAGCAAGCCCTGTCACGGAATGTTTACCAAAATCCCTTGCATAATCAAGCGAATATTGGTAGTAAAGATTACGATATACAAAATCAGGCTGTGCCACTTCAGTGCCATAAGTATTGGGGGTCGGAGTCCAGTCATAACCTGCTGTGGTAGCACCGGTAACATTCCAAATAGTATATTGATCTTCCAGGGCTTTGATCTCAGCCGCTGTCATGCCTGGCCGGATATCTTCAACTATATCAGGCTGGATATATTTTGATAAAGGCTGCATAGCACTTAAATTAGCCCCTCTTGTCAGCATTTTATTATCAAATGACACCTTGAAGCTGGTAGATAACCCTTTTGTAACAAAATCCAACTGTTGGTCAAGAATAAAATCAGTGGTTACATCTGTTCCTCTTGCCAGGGAATATCCTCCAAAACTAAATTCCTTAATACCATTAGTCAGTGACGCAAAAGACAATCTGTCACCCCAGGTACCGTCGGAATACATAACAGGCCATGTATCCGGTGGCATATAATACATAGTATACCAGGCACTCCATCTGCTGCCGGCAGGACTACGCTGCCTGTAAAACTGTCCGGCCAGATTGGTAGTAAATTTTGTTGTTGGTGTTATTTGAAAG
>CAZLXM010000176.1:0-2349 GCA_964563105.1 uncultured Bacteroidaceae bacterium | reverse complement strand
ATCCCACTGAAAGGGAATTGCTGTAATCACCACTCCTGGAAAGAATAAGACGCAGCGGAGAATCTGAACTCTCTAAAATAGAGGAAGACTGAATATCCAGAAATAAAACATTCTGCATATTGACCGGTCCGGCAGAAAGTGCCTTGTTGTTGTCCAGTGCAGAGGGATGTTCTTTAAGCACAGAAGAAGGCAACAACGCAACTTCAATCTTTGCATTACCGGAAAACTTAACAATCTCAGGGACCCTGAACTTATTACTCCTTGCTATACTGCTGCCTGAAGGAAGATCATTGTTATAAGAGCTGGTGACATTAAAGATTAACTTAACACCGCTCTCAGGTATCAGGGAAACACGCTCAAGCCAGCCGCCTGAAGCTACACTGCTGCCTGCATTTTCAACTGTCCATGAAATCATGATAGAATCCCCGGGTAATAGATCCGCTTTGTCTGACTGAATACCCTTTACAAGAATATCAGGTAATGATTTAAGGCTTACATTTAATATTGCATCATGTCTTAATATATTGTTGTCTTCAGATACCTCGGGTATAGAATTATTATTATCTGTCCTGACAAACACATGATATGCTCCTGAATATTCCAGGGGTAACTTAACTTCAATCGACCCTGAATAGGAACTGTCGGCATCAAGACGGACCGGATTAGGTTTATAGGCAAGTAATCTGGCATTATTGTCAAAGGATGGAGAGGAGGAAATATATACAGCATCATTCCACCGGCCTGAAAAGGTACTGCCTGAACCAATATTCTTAATAGTATAATTAACAGTAAAATAAGTGTCAGATTCTACATCATCCGGCGCTTCAATACCACTGACACTTAAATCAGGTAAAAATCTGGTTGTAAAAGTCTGAACAGCACTCTCTGAAGAAGAACAATCATTGACAGCAACTACCTTCCAACTGTAGGAGGTACCGTACGCAAGATTATATATACGGGCAGTGGCAGCCTTAAGATTTGAGATCCGTGGGCTTGTTGGTACTCCTGCATCACTTTCCCATAAATAAAAATTATAATAACTCGCATTGGAAGAGGGCTGCCAGTAAAAATCAAGGCTGGAATCCTGATTATCCTTTCCATCTGAAGGGATCATCCCTGTAACAATATCAACAGGCGGACAAAAGGCATTCAGGATAAATGGATTTTCACAATCCGGAACCCAATTAGGCACAAACTCAAACTTTTCGCTTATATCATAAATATTCTCTGAAAAAATATCATAATATTTAAAACTAATGCTATCGCCTGAGGGGGCATCATTAAAAATCAAAATTGTATAAATCATTTCCCCGCTGGGAGGGAATTTTACTGAGGCCGTCTGGGCACCCCGTATCTCATTGTTAATATAAGCAATTAATGCTCCACTGGGCAAATAACTGTCTCCAAGCTTTACACGGACAGCCATCTCGGTGCTTAGCTCAAAACGCCTGGCTAAATTGGCATTACCCGGTATAGCCGGTAAAGTCAAAGCTGCATCGGAAAGCTCCGGCAAAAAAGCCAAATATAAAAACATGAAAAATTTTATTTGACTTTTATCCCTAAGTTTGAAAAAAAGGTATAAGCCATCCGATATAAATGAAAAAAAGGAATGCATAATTTTACAGATGCCGTTAACTAACTTTTTCATATATTGATATTTTTTGCGAGCACTTAAATGAACTATTGAAAATCCCGGATTTAATAAATTCAAATAACTTATAAACTAAGGATTACTTAACTTAATGAACTGCTTCATTATAAGCCCGGAATCGGTCTCAATTTTAATCAGGTACAAACCGGATATAAGATCTCTTGTGTCAATGAAATTATGATTACCCGAAAATCCTGTTATTATTCTGATACATTTCCCAAATGAATCATAAACAGAAACCCTTTTTAACTCTTCATTTGTAAATATGAAAAGATCAGTGGATACCGGGTTAGGATAAAGTGTAAACAAAGAAACTTCCTGACCCGGGCTTTCCAATCCGGTTAAGTGAAGTCTTAGCGGTTTGAAAGGCTCTCCATAAACCTCATCAGACTTAAATGTAAAGCTCTCAACAAGTGATTGATTACTAAAATGATCAGGAGATTTTAAATGCAGCGTGATTTCAGAAGGAGAATCCGAAAATACACTCAGAAAGAAAACATAACGGCCCAGGTCTCCAACATAGGATGCCTCTGTCACACCACATGGAACTCCGTTTATCTCTGCTATCAGAACATCTCCCCTTCCTGCAATATATTCATCCTTGTCATTAACAATATCACATATTAAATTACAGGAAAATTCACAATCATAAGGACGGACCTGATACATCGAGAATAATTTATCCCTTGTAAAATACC
>CAZLXM010000175.1:0-2378 GCA_964563105.1 uncultured Bacteroidaceae bacterium | reverse complement strand
GTTGTGAACGATAGTACATGGAGGTTTCATCAGAAAATAATTTAGTTATTTCATTATTAATTGCGTCGTTCTGATGGAACCTCCAAATATTTTCATTTTCTTGTTATGAACGATAGTACATGGAGGTTTCATCAGAAAAAAATAAGAATATTTCAGTTAAGTTCAAATATACAAATTGTTTAATAAATCTATCTTTAATCCTGTCATATGAATTACACTGGCAATAGCCGGATGCCTTTGGCTTAGCTCCACTGAACCGGAGCTTATTCTCTGAATGCACGTCTAATACATTTTCAACTATATATTGTTGTGCAGCATTCAATTGTTTGAAGCCGGATATTGTTCCTTCTATCTCCCGAAAGTCGTTTTTTTTCATAAACATAAGCAATCCAGTCATACTTAAGCCTTAATAAATGTTGTCGAAAATCGTATCTAATTTGTACATATTTAGTAGTGATATCTTTTCAAATACATTTATTGCATTATTTCCTCACTTTTTTATCTGTCATGACTCTTATTAAAATGCAACATTATTTTAAAAGGTCAATTTAAAAAGCTCCTGTGCATTCCTGCAGGCTATTTTTTCAATATCATCCTTACCGGCCCCTGCTTTCCTGAGGAAGCCCACAAAAGGCTCAACACTGGGTGGAAAAGGATTATCTTCATATTTAAATCCGAACATTGTTCCGTAAGGCTGGAACGGTGGTCCAATCCGTGAAGTCCAGTCTGTTCCTGAAATAAGTTTATTAACAGGTATTTCATTTAAAGTGCGTTTCAGAGCAGGGCAGGCAAAATTAGCTATTTCTACCCAAAGATTTTTTGGAAATTCCGGAAAAAAGCACGTCTTGATAATGGATTGCTATTTCGTTCATTTTTAGTTAGTAATAGTTCCATTTTAAAAGTTTTATAATTTTAATAATTGAGAGGATAGTAAAATAGTTTTTAATATTTTTATTTAATGAAGTTTTATCATTGGAAAGAATATTTCTCTTTTTTTACTGATACTTTTGTGTCATATTTTACAAATAATAAAAGCTTATGTAAATAATGGATTATTTAAGATCATTTAACCTGCATAATAATATAAGCTTCCTAGATTTTCAGAAATGTTTTCTTTCTATACATAAATAGCATTATAAGCCACATTACGATCATTGCTGTGACATTCTGTATAAAAGCTTTAACTTCAGGTGAGAAGAGTTCACTGAAACCTCCTACAAATATATTACCGATCAGCTTAAAATCGAAAAGGTGTGCCATCATATATATTGCAATAGAATTAACTCCGAATACATAAAAAAAGAATGACCATTTTTTATATCCCTTTATATCATTCAGATAATAAAAATAAGCTAACAATACCATTCCAACCCCACAACTTACCAGCACAAATGTACTAGTCATGAAGCATCTCATAACCGGATAAATAATACCCCACAGCTCTCCAACGACAATCATGATTAGTCCGGCAAGGAGAAGAGTCCTGAATTTTTTCATTTTGGGAGCAGTTCCAAAGAAAAGAAAATTGCCGCATATAGCACCTGACAATGCAAGCATAATATGGCTGACCGTATTGAAAACTCCCGTCCATGCCCCGAATCCGCTGGCATGCTTCCCAAGTACCAGTTCTTCTACATAGATGCCTATATTCATTTCTTTAGAGAAAGGATCAGCCATCCCGTCCGGAGCTGGTATATACCAAACGAACCAGTAGAGGAGAAGTAAAATACCAGTGATGATATACCATGCCTTTGCTTTTGTGTTTAAGACAATAATTGTTACAACAAGATAACTAAAAGCTATGTATTCCAGAACGTTATTATATATCGGTATGGTGGCTAATGTTCTGTTATATTGAGGCAGATTAAGAAGCTTCCCGCCGGCTATTAGTCCAAACAGGAATAATACTGAAGAACGGGTGAATATCTGAAGGTAAATCTTCGATTTATTAAATTTTTCCTGTCTCTTATGCATTGAGAACGGTATTACCACCCCTACAACAAAAAGGAAAATAGATTGGGCAATATTCATAAAACTCACATGTTCATTGCTCCAGGTCATCTGGTTGTTAATAAACCACGGCCAGTTATTTACACCCCAAATCAGGTTGAACAATGTTGACCATATTCTTGCTCCTCCAATCTGAGTGGATAATATGAGGAACATCGCGAAGCCGCGAAGTACATCAACACTGATGATCCTGTCTTTCAGCTTATCAATCTTTTCTGTCATAAAAACAAGTTAATAAGACTATACATTTGAATAGCCGGCAACAAATTTAAAGTTGCCATCAGTGTCCAATATTATTCTTTCCTGAAATATTAATTTAGGGTTTGGTGAATAAGTCATTTTGTTTTTACCAATACAAATTCATTTCG
>CAZLXM010000174.1:0-2526 GCA_964563105.1 uncultured Bacteroidaceae bacterium | reverse complement strand
ATCTTTAACATCCTGCTTACTAAGTCAATACTTTTTCCCATTTGACTCACGGCAAATTCTGTAGCCTGAATGGTATAAAAAAGACTGGCTGTTTGATTTATTACCTCTTCTTCATTGGATTCAAGTCCCAGGGTAGCAATTTTTTCAGCCGTTTTAGCAATCTCCAGTGTGTTAAAAAGCGGGAAGTTCAATAGTTGCTGATTCAGTGTCACACCTATATTTGCATTGTAATTCGTCCCCATCTCAATGGTCATATATTTTTGTGCATTCGGATCCTGGGCATCAGGCGGCAACATACTATTTACGAAATTAGGCATGATAAATTTTACCTTTTTCAGGTTGTCATTAAGATTCGCTGTGCCATTGATTTGTGGCAGCAATAAACCTGATATTTCCTGACGCGCATACATTGCCTTTTCTTTATCATAATATGCCTTTTTTAAATTTCGATTATTATCTATAGCATATTCGAGGCATTCCTGTAACGAATATATTCTCTGTGAAAATCCACTCGTTATGGAGGAAAAAAGAATACACAAAATAGAAACTGATTTGATAAAATGTAGATTCATAATGTGAATAGATATTATAATATAAGTTTACCTTTTTCTGTAACCATGGCACGAAGATTATATCCGATAATATCTTCGAAGTATGTTCCGGGGATGTGCAGGTTATGATTGATTAAACTATTGATATAAAATCCAAAAACAGAATATGAAATGTACCTGCTAATAAATTCAATATCCAATTCTTTTCTATAAACTCCTTCTCTTATTCCCTGATTCAGGTTTGCCTCCATTTTCTTTTGAAATAAACCCGATCCGATTAAATGCTCAGTTGTTGCCTGATTAGGATTTAAACGCATAATATCATAGAAAAATATAGGGCTGAGTTCCGTAAAAAATTGATTTACTTTGAAAAAGCTCCTGCGAAGGTTCTCAATTGCAGAATATGCCTTATCATCCAGGCCGCTAATAGCTTCCTGAATATCTGATGAAATTGATAATATACATTCTTTTAACAATTCATCTTTAGAGGAAAAATGATTATACAAAGTCTTTTTTGTGATGCCCATCTTTCCAGCAATTTCTTCAAGTGATAAACGTAAACCGTCTTGTTTTAAAACTGATATAGCTTTAACTATATATTTTTTCTTTCTGATATTTGAGTTCATAATTGTTTTATTAATCTCTTTCGAATAAAAGTCAAATACAAAATTACACTTTTTATATATTAATTGTATAATTTGTGTATTTTTTTCATACAATTTTTTATGAATTGAAGAGATTTATTAAATTGCCACACGGTAAAATGGTTATACTTAGCAACTTATTTTAGCCGGAAAAATTTAAGATTTCCCAGAAAAAGTAATATATTTGCTATTTATAGAAGAAATAAAAATTAAAAAATAATATAAAGTCATGAAAAATTTAACAGGTAAATTATTTTCAATTATGCTGGTATTTACATTAATCTCATGTTCAGGGCCTCAAAAAAGAGACCCTCTTTCGCTTTACAAAGAATTGGATAAAAATTTAAAGCCAAACACTATAAGTGAAAACGAAATACAAAAAGGATGGGTACTATTATTTGATGGTGAATCCACTAAAGGCTGGCGAGGATTTAATATGGATGAATTTGCTGATTGCTGGACCATTGAGGATGGTGCGCTTACCATGACAACAGAAGGAGGAGAAGAAAGTCAGGATATAATAACTGAGAAAAAATATAAAAACTATGCATTTAGTGTAGAATTCAAATTAACACCTCAGGCTAACAGCGGTGTATTGTATCAGATTTCCGAAGGCAGCAAATATAAGTTTCCTTATGAAACAGGTCCTGAAATACAGATCATAGATCATGAAGGCTGGCCAACTCCACTTGAAGAATGGCAGATATGTGGTGCAAACTATGCTATGTATACTCCAATGGCCAGGCCGTTCAAACCTGTTGGTGAATGGAACCACATCCTTTTAGTTGTTGACGGTAATAATGTCAGCCATTTGCTGAATGGTGAACTTACTGTAGAATATGAAAAATATTCAGACGAATGGAATAAACTCAGGCATAGTGGAAAATGGAATGATTTTCCTGATTATGGAAAATATGATGAAGGGCACATTTCCCTTCAAAATCACGGATCAAAAGTATGGTTTAGAAATATCAAGATTAAAGAATTTTAATGTTTCAGCTTGCTAAATATCTTTCAGCGTCAATAGCGGCCATACATCCTGTACCTGCAGCAGTAACTGCCTGCCTGTAAACAGGATCCTGAACATCGCCACAGGCGAATACTCCCTTAATATTGGTTTTTGTTGTCCCCGGGATAGTTTTAATATATCCCACATCATCTTTTTCAAGGTCAGGAAAGATATCGGTATTGGGTTTATGGCCAATTGCAACAAAAAAACCTTTTACAGGGACCTTTACTTCCTCACCCTTGCCATTGGTAAGAAGCACACCATCCACTCCATTGTCACCTAAAACTTCCTTTGTTACATGTTCAAATAAAACTTCTATTTT
>CAZLXM010000173.1:0-2613 GCA_964563105.1 uncultured Bacteroidaceae bacterium | reverse complement strand
TCAATATAACCATCAGAGTTATAATCAATCCGGCGAAAATCTCCAGGAAGTAAATCATTATTAGTGAGGCCTCCTGCTGTAGTATAAATATCATTCCAGGATGACATAACACTATGAATATTTTGAGGCAAAATAACTTTAGGCTGATCTATCTGATAACCAGCCAATTTAACATGTTTTGGCATCAATGGAGCATCTCCTTGAAATATAACTTTATCTTTAGCAAATGAATGTGCATAACTCATCCATAAATATAATCCGTTCATAAAGGTTTTATTTATCTGGCCTTCAAGTTCCCAACCTTTTACATCAACTTCTCCTTCATTTGCGGAAACAGGCGAGGCACCATAATAGCCAGGTATGGGCCTTGATGCTCCAGTAAGAAATATATCTTTTCTATTTTCAATAAAATAGTCAAAATTTAACTGGATCATATCATCAAAAAAGCCGGTTTCAATACCAAAATCTCTTTTTCGTGCAGTTTCCCAGTGAATATTTTCATTGGGGATAACCCCCTCGTATCGGAAAGGTACTGAGTTTTGAATATAAGGTGAACCAAAACGGTAAAGAGTTTCGGATGAACCTGACGTCGTATTCGGATATATAATCCAACTTCCTGTATATAACCAACGCTCTATCCCCTCATCACTTCCAACTAATCCATCCGAATAACGTACTTTAAAATTAGACATAACCTGCTTCAAAGGATCGAAAAATGACTCATTTGAAATAACCCAGCCAAAAGCCATTGAAGGGAAAAACCCAAAGCGGTATTTATTGGCAAATTTCTCGGAACCATTATAGGCAGCATTAAATTCCGCAAGATATTTGCGGTTATAATTATAAGTCACACGCCCGACCCAGTCTTCACGATAACCCATAAATTCTGAGCCCCTTGCCCTCTCCTGACGGCTTACCAGAGCAAGCCCGGTCACGGCATGTTTACCA
The DNA here is from genome assembly GCA_964563105.1 of uncultured Bacteroidaceae bacterium. Lineage (GTDB taxonomy): Bacteria > Bacteroidota > Bacteroidia > Bacteroidales > CAYVTV01. The sequence goes on along the minus strand of CAZLXM010000173.1, from coordinate 1,665 downwards.
AAATCTCGTGCATAATCAAGCGAATATTGATAATAAAGATTACGATAAACAAAGTCAGGCTGTGCAACTTCAGTTCCATAAGTATTGGCTGTAGGAGTCCAGTCATAACCAGCTGTAGTAGAACCGTAAACCTGCCAAAGAGTATAATTATCCTCAAGAGCTCTTATTTCTGATTCTGACATACCCGGTTTTAATTCTTCAACAATCTCGGGAAATATAAATTTAGAAAGAGGCTGTTCTCCAGATAAATTAGGCCCTCTAGTTAACATTTTATTATCAAATGACACCTTGAAGCTGGTGGATAAGCCTTTGGTCACAAAATCCAATTGTTGATCAAGTATAAAATCTGTAGTAATATCTGTTCCTTTAGCTAAACTATAACCTCCATAACTAAACTCTCTAACCCCATTTACCAAAGACTCAAAAGCCGGTCGGTCACCCCAGGTACCATCAGAATATTTTACAGGCCAGGTATCATTTGGCATTTTATACATGGTATACCAGGCACCCCATCTGCTGCCGCCAGGACTACGCTGCCTGTAAAACTGCCCGGCCAGATTGGTAGTAAATTTTGTTGTTGGTGTTATTTGAAAATCAAGATTACTTCTCCAGTTCAAGCGATTGTAATCAAAACTGGAGTTATAACCTGAACCATGCTGCGAGCCAATATTTAATATATCCCCTTCATGAAGATATGCAATAGATCCATAATATTTTACAAATTTAGTACCACCGCTTATACTCATATTTATATTTTGATCATAGGCATAATCTCTTGTGAACTCATCTTTCCAATTTATATTAGGCAGATACTCGGGATATATTTGATCTCTATACATAACTAGTAGTTCCCAGGGAGTTATGGTTGACCAACTACTTTCAGTTAGCGGCAATTCATGCATAATTGCATAGTTTTTATTCAAACGTGCTGTATAGGAATCTGCCATATCCGGAATCATAGAAATTGATTTTGCAGTCATCCCTGCATCAAAACTTAGTTTTGCCCTTCCTTCCCTGCCTCGAAGGGTAGTGATTAAAATAACACCGTTAGCACCTTTAACACCAAATACGGCTGTTGCAGAAGCATCTTTTAAAAGGGATATTCTTTCAATCTCATAAGGGTTGATGTTGATAAGGTCACGCTCAACACCGTCTACCAAAACAAGCGGTGATGACTGGTTCCATGTTTTTTGCCCGCGGATAAAGAATTGGGTTGCATTTGCCCCTGTCCTTCCGGAAGCATCAGCTACAGGCATATAGTCAATCCCTCCGGGAATACCTGTTGATTGTAAAGCAATCAGGCCGGGAAGGGAACCCCTGAGAGCTGTTCCCAGATCAGAACCTTGCACTGTTTGACGGATCTGGTCCCCGGTTGCCTGTGAAATTGCACCAACAATACTCTCCTTTCTCTGGATACCGTAACCTACTACAACAACTTCTTCCAAAACAGCCACATCAGGACTAAGCCTTACAGTAAACTGGCGTTGGCTGCCTGTCTGTACTGAATAAGGCTGATAGCCAATAAAACTACATACTAAAACTGATTGTTCGTTTGGGACTGTTATGGTAAACCTTCCTGAAAGGTCAGTTGCTGTCCCGATTGTAGTACCCTCAACAAGAATATTAACCCCTGGTAAAGCTTCACCGGTTTCGGCATCAACTACT
>CAZLXM010000172.1:0-2737 GCA_964563105.1 uncultured Bacteroidaceae bacterium | reverse complement strand
ATCAGGAATTAATGGCACATTCTTCCACTCAGCCCTGAGTGCTATCTCATCTATGAACACCGGAAGGACTGTAACAGACTCATTAGTGAAACTATCAACACAATAAGCTTCAAGTATCAGATTACCCGTAACAGTAATGTTTATTGGTACGGTCAATAAACCGGTAGCAGATGCCTCTACATCAGCCAGAAGCGTGCGGCTGCCGGAAGCATTCTGATAAATCTTAACCCTTGTATCTGCCTCATTGACAGTCATCAGCACAGTTACATCTCCCGATGAAGTAACACCATCACTGTCTGAAAAGCCCAGATCAGGGCTGATACGTAGATCCGTTACAGCTACTGGCGACCTCCTTTTTACAAACCATTGATGCTCAACAACACCTGTGGCCTCATTACCGGCAAGATCAGAAATACCATCAAGCTTTACCTTTAGAGTATAATTGCCTTCATAATAAGTTAGCAAACGGAACTGAGTAAAACGATATTCAGAACCCGATAATTCTGTCAGGGTAAGTTGAGATAAGGGCTGACGTAATCCGTCTTTCCATAATTCAATGGATGAAAGGCCAAAACCCTGGACCTCTTCATTAAATATAATTTCTATCGCTGTAACATGCTGTTGATCAAATCCACCTTCCTTTATCAGATTAATATACCTGATTGAAGGCGGATACTGGTCAATAGTCCATTCAACACTTTGTAAGATTGACCCTGAAATTCCTTCAAGTGAAAGAATATTGGGAAGGTCAACCGTAAGGGAATATCTGCCATCTATGGACATGAAGGACTGCATGCCAGAAATACTGAACAACTTTCCTTCAACATCCATAGCTTCTATTACCACCTGAACGTTTATTACCGTATCATTCCTCTTCCAGATAAAACGGTCAGATTTTAAAGTTGACCGGTCAATCGGAACGTTAAAACGAATCAATATATTATCGAAAGGATCACCAGTACCTCCTTCAGGAAGACCCTCAAATTCTTCAATAAAAGGAATACGGGCAAACTGCGTCCACGATACCTGTTTTCCATTCTCACCGGAAATACCATAAATATCCTTTATATCTAAGGTTTGAACATTTAGGACATAATATCCATCTGTAAGGGTCTTGTCTTTAAAATCAACCTCGAAGGTGACAGAATCAATTTCCGTAACAGTAATACTTGAATCCATCAGGTTTTCTCCACCCTGGACGCGAAGGGTCATATCTTCATAACTAAAGGTTGTGGCATCTATTGGCCTGTTGAAAACTACACGTACTGACCTCAGGGGGGTGGTTATCATCTTTTCCGGAATTGTGTCAATTCGTATAATACTGGGGATGGACTTCTCTTTGGGTACAAACTTAATAGTATATCCAACAGGTGCTGATAACGGGAAGATATCAAGAAAATGAAGCATATTCTCATAAACCGGTTCCTCACCGTCAGGAAGCGTTACATGGGTCTGCCAGACATTATCCGGGGGCAAGAGCTGACCATCTTCTCTGGTTACACTTATAATCTTGTAATTACCATCTCCCGGATCAGGTAGTTTTGCATAATTCCAGCCTTCCTGAAAAGGAGTCATAGTTACGTTTATAGTGTAGGCGGGAGCACTGATCCTCCCATTTGCAGTTATATCCCGAGCGGGATATACATCCAGTACCCCACCGTTGGATAAAAATATGGCATCAGGGGTCTCTTTGGTATCCTGAACCTCATTTACAAGAAAATCATTGATCCCGTCATCAAGACCTCCATATACACGAACACTGCGAATGAGCTCATGCATCTCAGCACCGCTCACAAGGCTCAGGTCAGGATTACCACGACTATCCAGATGACTCACACTGGCTTCATAGGATACAAAATGACCAAGCAGATCACTGGTAAACCACCATTGGCCTATAGCCGAAGTTTTGGGCGCAATATTCCCGAAATCAATATTCGTCAGACCTAGATTTCTGGGTCGGCCATTAAGGTTCGAAGCAATCAATTCAAAATGAACAGACAGGCCTTTTTCATTTTCTATGATCTCTGGCTGTGCTGATTCTATCCTTACATTCCTGGCTTCACCATATCCGTTATTTTGTATCATTACAGCAAGCTCGGCAGGAATCACAGGCTCAACTACTTCTGTCAATGGATCATCACCCAGAATGTCACGTTGCATAAAATAATGTAGGAATAAATCCGGGCCCGGGTTTACATCCAAAGTAACAGGGAAAAGCGGCTTTGTAACGGTAAGATTTGTAAAGGGATCAAGATAAGAAAAAGAACCACCAAAAGAATAACTCTTTGGAACTTCAGGTGCTGCCCCTTTCTCAGGAATAAAAAGTACGGTAGCACTGCCCTTCTGATCTGCACCCAGGGAACCCGTCCCGTCAATCCCTGTAAGAATATCAAGGGCTTTTGTTTCAATATGGAAAAGATCATTACAAACTAAACCATTTTCATCCTTTATCTCAAGCTTAAGTTCAATCTCTTCCATTGCAGTCGTTTTATTTCCATTATAAATTGTAAGGGTACCTTCAAAAGCTTCACGCGTCATGGCCATTTTCTGTTTGATCTGGATAGTCACTGATGCACAGATGGATTTTCGTCCTGTTTCAACCTGATCATAAAGTGTTATTAAACTTTGTATGAACATATCACTGACAGAGTTAAAACCACGATGAAATGCATATTGCTCTACTTCATCATATTTTTCTGAATAAGCGATCAGTTTATTATAATCAATTATATCAGGA
>CAZLXM010000171.1:0-2745 GCA_964563105.1 uncultured Bacteroidaceae bacterium | reverse complement strand
GAAAGTAATTAAAAAAGAATTTTGAAAATGGGTGTCCTATCCGGAAAACAGGAGACAATTCGCTTTTATTTAATTCTTCTTATACGGTTTCATTAAGTTCAGGGCTTGTACTTATTGAATGGAACAATCAGACAAGGGCAGGCCGGATTAAGAACCCGCTATTGTTTAAAGATGATCTGTGGCATTGTTGGAACCGGAATTTACAGGATGATTTCTGTGGAGATTAAAATATTTGTTGAGCTATTTTCCTTATATTATCGGATATCCCTATTGTATAATAATGAATAGCCGGAACTCCTGCTTCTTTCAATTCTTTTGACTGCTGAATTGTCCATTCAATTCCTGCATCTTTGGCTTCTTCATTAGTTTTACATTTTTTAATTGTTTTTACAAGTTCATCCGGAATGCTTATAGCAAATACCCTGGGTAATGTATCAATATCTTTTATGAAGGTAACCGGTTTTATACCTGGAATAATTGGAACATTTATACCTGTGTCCCTGCATTTTTTAACGAAGCTGAAAAATTTAGAGTTATCAAAAAACATCTGGGTCACAATATATTCAGCTCCTGCTTCTATTTTTTGTTTCAGGAAGTTCAGGTCTGATTCAAAATTAGGTGATTCATAATGTTTTTCAGGGTATCCTGCAACTCCAATAGAAAAGGAGGTTGGTGTCGGATTAATTATATTTTGATCAAGATAAATACCTTTATTAAGGTTCATAATTTGTTTAATAAGGCCGAGTGTATGTTCATGACCATTTTCTTCAGGAATAAAAAAACGTTGGCCTTTTTGTGGGTCACCCCTTAAAGCCAATAAATTTGACATACCCAGAAAATGCAGGTCTATTAAAACATCTTCCGTTTCTTCCTTAGAAAAGCCGCCACATATTAAATGTGGGACAACTGTAATATTGTATTTATGTTGAATGGCAGCTGAGATTCCTACAGTGCCTGGTCTCCTGCGTATGATCTTTCTTTCCAGGACACCATTTTCATTAGTTCTATATACTGATTCCTGCTGATGATAGGTAACATTAATATTAAGTGGTTTAAATTCAATAAGCGGATCTATAGCATTAAAAATATCATCTAAATTGTGTCCCTTGAGAGGAGGTAACAGTTCAAAAGAGAAATATGTTTTTTTTGTGTTCCTTAATTTATCAGCAATCTTCATTTTAGTTAATTAATTTTTTTAATATAATTAGAAATACGAACATGGTAATTTTTCAACAAAGATATTATTTAGGTTTTACTATAACATATAGATTTTATTAAGATTAAAACATTTTAGTTTAATCAATAATTTAGATTTGAAGCTAAAAGTTTTTCAGCAATTTCTATGCTTATTTTCTTTCTGTTTGCATAATCGGTTAATTGATCCTCAGATATTTTACCAACATGAAAATATTTAGAAAAAGGATGTGCAAAAATTAATCCGCTAACTGAAGCAGGAGGGACCATGCTATAATTTTCAGTAAGGTATATTCCGGCATTTTTTTCTGCATCCAGCAGACGGAATAGTGTTTCTTTTTCTGAATGGTCAGGACATGCCGGATAGCCATGTGCAGGGCGGATTCCACGGTATTTTTCCAGCAACATATCGTCCAAAGTTAAATTTTCTTCTTTTGCATATCCCCAGTAATCTTTTCTTATTTTAAGATGCAGGAGCTCGGTAAATGCTTCGGCGAGCCTGTCGGCCAATGCTTTGAGCATAATTGCGCTATAGTCATCATCTTCTTTTTCAAACTCATAGATTTTTTCATTTGAGCCAATACCGGCAGTTGTAGCAAAGGCTCCGATATAATCGGGGATACCAGTTGATTTTGGTGCTATAAAATCAGCCAGGCAAAGATTGGGGGATTGATCATTTTTTTTATTCTGATTCCTGAGATTTATGAAACGGGTTAAAATTTTTCGTCGTGATTCATCTGTATATATTTCAATATCATCCCCGACTGAATTTGCAGGAAAAAATCCGAAAACTGCATTTGCTGTAAGCCATTGTTCACTGATAATTTTATCAAGCATTGAATTAGCATCTGAAAATAGTTTTGAAGCTTCTTTTCCCTTTACAGGATCTTCCAGAATATCAGGAAATTTACCTCGCAGCTCCCAAACAACAAAGAAAAAGACCCATGAAATATAAGCCCGTATCTCTTCCAAAGAATAATTTGTTAGTTTCTTTAATCCTAAAAAGGAAGGTTTGATAATATCTGTTTTTTCCCAGTCAATTTTTAACTTGTTTTGTCTTGCTTCTTCCAAAGTAGCATATTCAACTTCCTTGCGTGCTGTTTCATAACTTTTTCTGAGACTGTCATATTCTTTTTTGATTTCATCAATATATTGTTTTTTATTATCAGAATTTAGAAGTTTACTGATTACCGGAATACTTCTTGAAGCGTCTTTAACATGGATAACTGCATGTTTATAATGTGGTTCTAATTTAACGGCAGTATGAATTTTAGAAGTTGTAGCTCCCCCAATCAGCAAAGGAATGTCGAATTGTTGCTTTTCCATTTCAGCGGCCACATGTGCCATCTCTTCGAGTGAAGGTGTAATGAGCCCGCTGAGGCCTATAATATCAACATTATTATTCCGGGCAGTTGAAAGAATTTTTTCAGAACTGGCCATGACCCCAATATCTATTACTTCATAGTTATTGCAGCCCAGGACCACTGCAACAATATTTTTCCCGATATCATGTACATCTCCTTTTACTGTTGCAAGAACTATTTTACCTGT
>CAZLXM010000170.1:0-2763 GCA_964563105.1 uncultured Bacteroidaceae bacterium | reverse complement strand
CCAAGAATTCTGCCATAACTTTTTGCACTTGTTGAAAAAGCAACCCCTGCTGTTCCCAGGGCTGTCTTCTTCAAAAAAGATCTTCTTGAATTGTTCTGATTTGAATTAATCTTTTCTTTCATTTTCTGATAATTAAATTTATAATTTTTTTATTAAAAGTAAAATATCCAATAAATATACTCTTAAGATATAAATGAACTTTAAAGTTAAAATTAAATTAATTAAACCGGAAAATAATTTAATTATCAGTTGTTTTTTAATCTGACAATTTCCTTAGCAATCATTTCTCTGGTCTGAAAAATTATATTTGGGTCCGTAGCGGTGTCCCACCAATCAGGCGCAACCATGGATACATATTTTAATACAGCTTCCCTCCCGGCTAATTTTTCAAGTATTGTAAAATATTCGTAATCTTCCATTGAATCACGGATTGTTTTAAAACGAATTGAAGAAACCGGGCCGTCAATTCCGCAGGGATGACCAGGGTACATTAAAAAACCTTCCCCATTACAAGTTTTGCCAAAATCAGAAAAATATGGAAGAAACCATGGATCTACAACACCGGAAACACTTCGGTTATTGTAAACGGAAGACCAATATAATAAACCCTTTATATTATATTGATAATTCATCCAGCCTGGAGTCCGGTAAGAGCTCAGGTACATATCAATTTGCCAGTAAGGAGGATTTAAGTTTTTTACTTTCTCATAATTCGGATGATATGGCCTGGCCGTCTGAACAAGGGCTGTATATGACCAAACCTCATCACCTGAAGCGATCTTACTATTTACTGATTCACGATCAATGAATGAGAAGAGAGGACACCAGATATCAATCGCCGGATCCATATCAGGCCAGTCAGGATCCTGCAAATAAGTCTGTTCCACAACAAGTCTTTTTAGTTGTGGTGCAGCAGTTTGAACAATTTCGCCAACAGCTATAACCTGTTCATAATTTTCCTTTAGATTAGGCTCATCCCACATATACAAATATGCCTGTTTATCCCATCCGTTATCTTTTACATAATTGTAATAATCACGGTAATATCTTATTGCTTTTTCCCGATTTGTTGTAGTTACATCTCTCAATGGTGCCCTTGGAATTTCAAAATCAGTTATATTAAATTCTTCAATATACTTTTTCAAGGCTTCATGGCGTGAAGCTGAGATCTTCAGTGAGCCGTCAGGATTCATTTCCGGCATAAGAGCTGAAAGCAAAGGGGGATTAATACGATGTTCAGCCATCATCCTGCAATAATTCATTTCAATTTCCCTGAATTTTTCAGAGTCGGGTTCTACATCGAATGCACGTGCAACACCCCTGAAATTACCGAAATGATTTCTAAGGCCGGGGCCATCAGGCAAAGTAAAATCCCATACTGTAAGTTTAACAGGGAGACTAAATGTATTGCTCTTCAGTGTATCACCGCCCTGTCGTGAAGAAAAAGCCCGGGGGTCAAGAGTAATTGTGAAAACACCTCTATACTCACCGGCAGCAGCATCTTTCGGTATATAGATATCTATCCATAAAGGTTGATTCTGCCCCTGCCAAATCTCAAAAGGTATGGGATACAGTTGTGAGCCACTTGAAATAACAGGCTCACCCCATCTTTTCCTGTATTGCCTGAAAACTTCTATTGGTTTGCCGGTAACCTGATTAATAAAAGGAAGCAAAGGATCGGGAAATAATCCCGGCGGAAGCTGAGCCTCAGGACTGGAACGTCTGACCCTGACATACTCCTCCCTGAAAAGCTTAATGTTTTCCTGGCCTATAATCCCTTTATCACTTTTTAATTCCGACATCTCTGCTTTAACAACACGAATATTCCTTTGAACCGGCGAAATTACCACCTGAAAAGATTCAAACTCATTTCTGGCAGCTTTCACCACAGCTTCAGGCCCCCCCCTGACCGGGTCATAAGGACTCAGCCTTTCCATACTGTTCAAAGCGGCTAAAATAACATCGGGTGTTTTTTCGATTTTTAAACAGGAAACAAAACAAAAGCCGGAGATCAATAGGACATAAACTGCAAATACAAATCTTTTACTCATAATAATGTGAAATATTTATGTTAAAAAAACTATATGCAGGATTAAAATCCTGAATTTTAAATCTAAAACATAATGAGAAAAAATATTATTGCCTTTTATTTATTTTTTATTATTTCAGAAGCAATTTTTTCTCTTGCCGCAAAAACAATTGCAGGATCTTCTGCTGTCGACCACCAGTTTGGTGCAACAGATGAAACGATTTCCAAAACAGCTTCTCTTCCAATAAGTTTTTCCAGAATAGCAAAATACTCATAATCCTCCATAGAATCACGCAGAGTTTTAAACCGGATTGAAGAAACCGGCCCGTCAATCCCGCACGGTACACCGGGATACATCATGTAACCGCCACCATTAGAGCCATCCCTGAAAGTAGGGACAAACCATGGATCATATACACCCATTAATGATCCTGAAAGAGTTGTGACCGACCAGTAAAGAAGACCATTTATATTATAAGTATAATTCATCCATGTAGGGGTCCTATAAGAGGTTAACAAGGCATCAAAATGCCAGTAAGGCGAATCATAATTTTTAACATTCTCATAATCAGGATGATAGCTGGGCGCTCTTTGAGACAAAGCTGTATATGACCAAACTTCATCGCCCTGTGCAATTTTTTCATTTATAGATACAGGATCAATGAAAGCGAAGAGAGGACACCAAATATCAATAGCAGGGTCCATATCCGGCCAGTCAGGGTCCTGTAAATAGG
>CAZLXM010000169.1:0-2778 GCA_964563105.1 uncultured Bacteroidaceae bacterium | reverse complement strand
TCAAAGAACAAAGAAATTTATTTAGTTAATAAATTTTAACGCATCAGTAGTAAATTTAAAAATAAAATAAATGTCAATAAATTTTGATTATCAGCAGTTGTAATATTTTATATATTGATCATCATAGATATAATAATACCAGAATTGTAATTATAGAGGTTTGCCTTCTCCAATAACAGTTACCTGTACTCTGGAACTAATTCCTTTGACACCTTCACATGTAAATGATACTTTATTATCTCCGGCTTTGAGTTGCGGTATCTTACCTTTTATTTTTACTTCACTGATCAGTTCTCCTTTTGATCCATACAGCTTACAGTCATCGGATGAGTTGAATTCCAGGAACATGCCTGATTTCATTGTAACCGGAAAAACAATTGTCTCTTCTCCAATCGTAACAGAAGGATTTTTAATACTTATTTCAATAAGTGGTAATGCTTTAACCTGTCCAATCAGGCAGTTTATCTCTTTATTCGCTGCAATATTATTATACCATAACTGTAGCTTGTCAATTGTATTGAATTTTAACCTGTAAAAATAGGAGTTATAAACATTGAAGTATTCATCAGGCCATATATAGTTATTAAACTCAGAAGATTCTATTTCCACGAGTTCAAAATAGCGCCATCCGGTGAAATCAACTTTGATGAAATGATCACCTCTTGCCCCCAGTGATAGATTTGCAGGACTCTCAACCCGAAGGTTGAGAAGTTCTCCGTTACCATCGCCTTTAACCCATACACCAAGTCCCTGGTTATTCTCCAGATCAATCCAGGGATCAAATGTCTTTTCCATTTTTATCCATGATCCTTCTTTTACTGATCCTCCATTGCTGTATGCTGAAAAGATCCCATAAGGAGACCCGCTGTTTGACTTGTCCTTTCCTGTCACAATATTACCTGACACACCTTTCGAGCCCATATTAAATTTAAACTCTCCTTCTTTTATAAAATCGGCCAGTAAAATATTTTCCCGGGCATTAAATGGTTTTACCGACATAAGTGTTTCTATTCTTAGCTTTAGGTCCTGACTTTCAAAGTCATTTTTTATTATCCATTCTGAGCTTGGATGATCAATATCTGCTACCTTATGTTTTTGATATGCTACTGGTTTAAAATTCCATTTTTCATCATTGTTCCGGAATAGTGTAAATTCCTTTCCGGGCTGGCGTAAAATCTTCCTGATGGAATCATTAAAATAGTTTTGTTGTCTTAATTCCTCATATTGCTTTATAATTGATATGAGCCTGGAAAAAAGAGGGTTGGCTTTTAGTGTAGTTTTATCAACTCCTCCAAGCATTGATAGTCCTGCATTATTCGCGATCATTTTTGTGCATAAATATTCAATATCATCGCTAAAAGTAGGTTCAATCTGGGGCGGGGCCCAGGTATAATTTGACCACCATCCGAGATGTAATGGCAGGAGCAGGCACCCATTTTCTAAAGGGGCAAGCTTATTTATATCGGGAGTATATCCCATCCATTCCCCATGCCGGTGGTCGTGTGACTTGCTTGCTGCCAGGTGAATGTCAATAAAGCGTTTATAACCCCTTACCGGTCTGTCCCAAGCCTGCCATCTTGAACTATAATGCCAGTAATGATGCGGCATATCACACATTTCCATTCCTACCGGCTTTTTTAATTTACGTGCTAACTCAAATATGAATTTAGTGCCATAATACCATGCATTTTCCTTTCCGTCAAGCAGATCATTCCCGTCAATTGCATCAAAATAAATACCATCGAATCCGCATTCATTTACGATTTCTGCAGTTTTTTCAGCAATATGGCTGAAAAGCGATGTTTCCGGGCCCGGAATAAAGAGGCCAAACATTTCTCTCAGATGAAATGCTTTTTCTCCGGCAGGATGTATTTCCTCTTTCGCTTTATTAACTCTGCGTTTTAGTCCGGTAAATTTATATGGGGCTGTAGTTGTGACATCAGTGTACTCGATTATTTCTCCTCCTATCCTGAGTGAATTGCTGTTTAGCACAAAATAACCGGTTATCATCGAAATATCAGAAGTTGATTCATTTACTATTATTTCATTATCGTCGGGGCCAAGTTGTTTAGCAAGCGTATATAACTTAAAGTATCCAAGGTCTTTATGTGCTGAGGGAGAAACATATTTTGAGTTTTTGTCTATAAAAAAGGTGTAAGTCAGAAGGATAGAATAGATTCCTGCTTCGTGAAGTTTATCATTTATTTTTTTAAAGCTTTGCCAGCCATCAGGCCATTTACTACGGTCAGGCTCAAATTCACCATGTTTATAGATGGCCCCGCCACCATGAATTATTATCTGATTGAAACCAAGGCTTTTACATTCATCTATTATTTCATCTACTGTTTGTTCAGTGAGCCTTCCAAAATCCATTAAATAGGAGCCATAACCATCTTTCACAAGCTGCGCCCATGCACCGCCCTTATCTGAAAATGGGATATCTTTTGCATTCTTAATAATATTTCTGATAACAGGCAGTATCTTATTTTGTGGTAATCCAAGAAGTGCAATTTCAGCCCCTTTTATCCCAAAACGTTTATAACAGCTTGCCTGGAGATGGGTTTGAAGTGCCGGTAATTGAAGCACATTAGTAAAAAGGTTCATTGACAGGGCACAGGCCGAAAAAGGTTCATCAGGAATTCCTTCAAGATTTAGAGGAACATTAATGAAAGTAAAAGATTCAACAGTTTCATCAATTTTTTCCACTTTTAAATATACACAGTCATTTTTTGTTTTTATTTTAAGTGTTGCTTTAATTCCTGCATTTGAAAAATAATA
>CAZLXM010000168.1:0-2937 GCA_964563105.1 uncultured Bacteroidaceae bacterium | reverse complement strand
AGGGATTTTCGCTAAATGCGAAGCATTTTAATAATATTGACAGACCACAAAGGTTACTTTTCCTATTTTTTCTTTTTTGGTTGATTTTTTCAACAAGTTATCAAGATTTGTTAATAAAACCTTGATTTTTGGGCATAGCTATCCCATGGATATTGATTTTTCATATCCGGATCAGCGGATCATGCTATGTTTTCTTTTAATTTTTCCAGTGCCAGGCGCTTAGCAATTTTAACTGCATTGGACATATGAACCCCACAAAAGATCCAAAGGATTTCGTTTAGTTGCGTACGTGCTTTGATCTTATCCAGACTTTAGTGTTGTTTTTCAGTTCCAAAACTTCCTTCCATTCTTATGGCCCTCTGTTTACTGAGTTCATGGGCCATTATTTTTCTCTGATCTTCATATTTTCCTGGCCGCCCTTTTCTCACAAAATTGGTAATGATCTTTTGTTGAGTACACCATTTGCGATTGACATTATTTGCATAAATAGCATCTGCAGAGATATGTGTAACCCTTCCAAACAGCGTGCGGCTGTATCTGACAGCTCCTATCAAACGGGTACCTTCATGGAAGGGCTCAAAACTTAAATGTTCAATAAAATTGATCCCGTCAAACTGGATCATGTTAACTTTGGCCCCAAACTCAACCTTTTTGACTTCTTTTCCTCTGACAATAGGACGTATATAGCTTTTTGAAATAGAGACAATACGTCCCGGAACACTCTTACCGGTTTGAAACATTTGAGTTTGCTGAGAGAGGACTTTACGGATTACATTTTTTCTTATATAGTATTTCTCAGGAAAACGAATATGAATGCGATACCGGTCTTCAATCTTATCCTGTTCACGGATTAACTTATCCAACAGGTATAATAGACTTTTAGTGCGTTTAACGGTCTGTTTCCAGGGCTTTTTACGCATCCGCATGTAGGTATAATATTTTTCCTTCTGTTCTAAATACCTGGTACGAGGAGTGCGTATCTTAAGAAATTTACAGGTTCGTTTCATCTGACCATACATCCAGTCAACACTCTCAAATAATAACTTAACATTGACAGGATAACGCATATATGATTCATAACAGGTAGCATCCTGTAATACAATGTTTGTATCATTTATATAAGGCTTCCAAAATTTAGCCAGAACATCCTGTAAAACACGAATATTCAACTTTTTAGCCAATTCTGTCCTGATCTTGCTGATGATTTTAAAATCATCAAGCTGATCAGGACCCAAAAAAATACCACAAAACATCTGATAATGAATACTCCCGTTAAGATATTCAAAAAGCTTACGATCAGATAAATTACTGTAGGATTTGAGGAACATCAAAGCAAGTTTGCCCTGGGGACTGAATAAAGATTTACGGCCCTGACGATTCTCCTTCAAATGTAACGAGCGGATAAGATCATTCCAGGGAATAACTTGGTATATTTTACCCAATTCGGAATTAAGAAAATTGTTCCAGTATAGGGAAAACTCATTTTGTGGAGAAATAAATGAAATTTCTAAGGGATTTTCAAAAATTCTTTGTAATTTTCTCATGGAATTTATATAATTACCCCGATTTTTGGCCTTTATGGCAGATTTCGGGGTTTTTTATAAAATTACATAAGATTTAACTATTTGTCAATCAAATGTTTTAACAATTTACGAACATCCCTAAAGAAGAAACTCTCCTGTGTGTTCAGTAAATGAATACTAATTTAAAAGTTCCTTTTCAACTTATACATAATATTATTTAAGGATCTTATCGAGTTCAGATTTAATAATAGAAGTCCATAATTTATAACCCTCAGGGCTGAGATGTAACTTATCAGTTGCAAATAATTCGGCTTTTGGCCGTCCTTCTTCATTCAGAAATGACAATTCTGTATCAATAAAATGTAAATTTTTAGATTTAAGGCAATAATTTTTTATAAGTCTGTTAACTTCTTTAATCTGAGGCCAGGAGTTCCATCGTCTTTCGGTTGGAGTTATACTAATCCAAAATACCGGAGTATCCGGATATTTTTTTCGAATTGTTTTTATTACATTTTTAAAAAGCCATAATACTTCTTTTGGTGTTTTGTCATTTTCGTTTCCGGCAATATCATTAGCAATAAAAAGAACTATTCCATTATTTTTATGAGGATAAATTATTCGATCAGCATATACTGCAAAATCACTTAATCGTGAGCCCCCGTATCCCCTGTGAATAACCGGATAAGGAGCCATGTCTTCATGGATGGTTTTCCAAAGGACAATACTGGAACTTCCTGCGAAAATAATGGAATTATCAGGATAGCTTTCAGTTTGGTCAAGTGCCTCAAATTTTTGTATTTCTGTTTCCCATCTCTGAACCTCCGGCAGGTTACTGTATTTTTTAATTGTAGTACAGGTAACAAGAAAAATTGCAGCGATAAAAAATATATATTTTCTCATTTGAATAAAATTTTATGTTAAAAAAGCTGAAATTAATATCTATTTTATAAATTATTTAAAAATTTTTCTAAAGTATGATGTCAGAACAAATTCAAACTTTAAAAATAATCTAAACTGCTGATAATAATTGTTCTTATAGCTTTTAATATTTTGGGTTTTATTATTTATCTTTTAATAATACTGTTTTTATAACTAATAATAATTCAGTTAACTATCGAATCAAATGCAAAGAAATAAAAAATTATAAATCAATTTATCGTAAAATCTATTTTACTCTATATGCAATGATATTAAAAATAGTATTAGGAGAAGATTTAATTGTTTTTTAAAGGAATATGGAACTGAATATATTGAATAATATTTATTTTAAACAATATGCTTAACTGCAAATATTAATTAAAAACCGGAAAAGCCAGTTCAGGAACTAAAACATTCTATTAATAAATTCAAACGAAAATATTTTTCCTGACTTGTACCCTTTAAATTTAGTGCGGTCATAGATTATTGTTTTTCA
>CAZLXM010000167.1:0-3013 GCA_964563105.1 uncultured Bacteroidaceae bacterium | reverse complement strand
CTTTGAATATTCTGGTCATTTGCAATATTAGTGGTATACTTTTGGTGAATATTAATATCTATCCTTGTTAAGGCCGGAAGCATTTGTCGAATGATTTTCTGAACACACTCCGGGTAATTAACTACAAGATGAAATCGGTCGGCAATCTGTATAGCTGACGGTAAGGCAATATTGACAGACTGAGAATAATACTCAGCCCGATCGCGGGTAACTGTTTCAATTGAAGGGTGTGCCTTCAGCCACCGGACAATATCATCCTTTTCACGGCTTCTAAGCAGATCAACGCTCTTACCTGTTTCCCGGTCAACCAGAATCGTACCGTAGGTATGTCCTTTTCGCCAGGCCCAGTCATCAATACCTATATGTATGAGATCATCCCGTGGTGAAATAACAGATCGGCCGGCTAACCTAAGGCAGGTAGAAGGACTGACCGGTACCTTTGTAAGTTTTGAAAGCCAGGAACACTTCCTTGCAGATACCTCAAGACTCATCTGTGTGAGAAATTCAGAGGCACGTGTGGTTCTCCTGGAATGCCTGTCAAGGCCTGACGATAACTGCCGGGAAAAGATCTTCCTCTGACACCGGGAATTAGTATAAATGAATTTCCTGACCCGTAAACGTATTCTTACCTGTTTTGTGGAAATTGATAAATCCCTCAGTTGCCTGTAATAACAATTGTGAACGCGAGTGCTTTTTTCCCGCACATGGGGCACATAGCACTCTTTCCCTTGATTTGAGCGTTGATCTCTATTTTGTGATCATCGATATATACACGGTCAATAGTTATCCCTGGTAGTTGTAAAAGGGTATAAAAAGAATTAAATTTACTCTTGTTAGCAAACCGGCTCATATTAACTTATGTATTTAAGTATCAGGCACTTAAATATAAGCATAAATGATAAGGTTTGCTAACATTTTTATATTTTATTTGTTTATAAATCAGCTATTTATCAACAATCTGAGGTTCTGTCCCACAATTAAACTACTATCACCAAAAGTGACGAAGAACCACTTTAAATTGCCAAAAACTCTGCACTTTTATTTACCGATTACACGGAATGTGTCTTTAAGTTGATGTAAATCACCAATAACAGATATTTTTCCATTATTATCACTATTTTCTTTATGCTAATATACTTTTATGATAAAAAAGTAAACATACAATTATTTAATAAAGTCCATTTATTATTCCTCCATAAAAAAAAATAGTACACTTTTAATTACGATTTTATTCTATTACTGGGAAACAAAGGATGAGAAAAATATTGAAATGACGGACAAATTCCAGTCAAAACTTTCTAAAAGAGGAGAAAAAAGCAAGAACAAACCAAATTCTTTTGGATCCTGACCTTTATGTTTAGCTTTCTGTTGAAATTCGATAAAAACATCCTGTAGTTCAATTCCTTCAATGTTTGTTAAGTACTTGAAATCATATAAATCACGTGGAATTGTCCTTCCCATTAAGGCAGCCATTTTTTCAATTACTATTTCTTCCAGACTATAACTTAAAATAGCTACTTTCTTTTCTTCCTGAAGATCAGAGTAATCATTAAGCATCGTTCTTTTTACAACATTAAATTCAAGTTTTTCACCTTTTCCGATATCAGTTTTAATATGGTTGTTTTTACCTCCAAGAGGGCCAGTATAATCTATGAAGAATTTAAGGGATCCTGATTCATTAATTTCCATTGAATCTTCAGTTTTGAAAGAACTATGAATTTTACTTCCGGTCAAAAAAATGCGATAGTAAATATTTCACTAAATTATCATTAAGTGATAATTTGAGATAGTTTCGATTTAATCTGACAGTAAGGATTAAAATATTTGTAACGTGATTTTCTCCTTTTCTCTAATCCATAAAAAGCCCATCTGAATGAAAACACTGCCTGCTCATACGGAGATAAGCCGGAAGGAACACCGGAACCATTTGAATCAGAGAGATTAGCAGTACAAAATTTTTTCAACTAAACCAAACAAATCCTGTAGTTGAATTGTTTATAAACCTGAATCTGTTTTTTTAAAATCAGTAAATATTGTTTGTGGGCTGAATTCATTATATATCATAAAATCCAGCTGAAGATTTTATATATAAACCTGAAAATGATAGACTTATTAACTATTTAACAGCTGCTCTGTCCGAAGTTTTCAGAAAAGCAAGTGGCATGAACTGCCCTTTTCGATGAATTACAGGTACCTATGAAATAATGTTATCTGAACGACATTGACTTATAAATTAAAACAAAAAATGAAAAGCATATTTACTCTTCTGCTGCTTGTTTCCACAATCACCTTACATGCGCAAAATCCCGTGTGTTATGTTTATCATGGATGCGGTGGCGCCACCGTAGCTGCCTACCCGGGAGACCCGGAATGGATAAATATAACCTATGAATTTCAGCGGTTTTTCGAAGGTAACTGGGTTACTGTCCATCAGACAATTGAAAACTACCATCTGGTAACTCCCGGTGATATTTCTGTTGCCACACAATACCGTGCAATAATGCGCAACAATGTGACCCTCCGGGAAATTATTTCAAACAGTGTAATTGTTGACCCTGCAAGATTCAATGAACCTGTGGCCAAGCCCGAACCAAAATTAACCTTTTACTGGGGGACCATTGCCACAAACTGGTCAAACTACCTTCTTGTACAACCAATATGGTTGCCTAATCTGAACGGAATGCGGCCACCATTCACCTTTACCATCAAAAAGAAGGACGGTTCCGTTGTGGATCAGAAATTATCAAGCAACCTTGTAATTTTCGACAGAAACATTGAAGCGAATCAGGAATATGTAGTTATTGTTAAGGATTATTGCAATCAGGTTGACTCAGTAACCGGGAATATTGCATTTGCAGCCAGGGGCCGTGTAGTTGACGTAAACTGCAGTGGTGCAAGCGTGGAACTGTACAATACTTTCGTTGGAGAGAACTTTGACGGCCGGCTGCCCCTGACTTATGGCCTGGCGCCGCTTCATGACACCATTCTTTCAACTGCTGTACCCCAAAGTATT
>CAZLXM010000166.1:0-3043 GCA_964563105.1 uncultured Bacteroidaceae bacterium | reverse complement strand
GTCAACACTCTTCTGAAACTCGTATTCTGGCATAAATGTCATCAATTGTGCAAAGGCGGTTTTACCTATATGCATTTTCGCTCAAATAAATAAAAGAGCGAAAATATATTTTCAAATCGTAAAATTTTTTAACCGCTGTATCATGTTGTATATAAATATATTAAATGCCTTTAAACAAGTCTTTACCGGACACTAGTGATACAATAATTATAAGAAAATAGAGCGTGCTGAATTATTAAGCTCATTACTTTTGTTCTTAAACAGATCAATTATGTCAAAGAACAAAGTTTTCTAAACAAAACAGATTCAATGACCCATTTCTATAAAAAAACTAAAGGAAAAAAGGGTTGTGGAATTTAAAGCTTATGGAAATTTTGGTTTAAATTAGTTTTGTTTATATAGTTGACCAAAAATAAAAAAAATTGAATTTAAACAAATTTATTTCTAAAAATTTTCAAAATTTTAATTTTTGATTGTCAAACATTTCTTAATTGGACATTTTATTTATTGATTTTTTTGGATGTTTTAAACAAATGCTAGTCTCTCTTAATCAAACCAATTCATTAATTTTTGTTATTAACCCTTCTTAAATACTTACTAAATTACATTTAATAATTGATTTACTTTCTGATTTTTTATGAATGAGAATTCAAGAGAACATATTTCTAAAGTATAAAATTTTATTAAGAAGAATTTAGTTCTTTTATTTAAAAGAGTTTTGATTAGTTTTGCCTGGACTGTATTTAGTTTTGAGTAATTTGGATAACAATAAAATAAACAAATAATTAGAAATGAAAAAATCTAATATCCTTTCAATTGTAATTGTTCTTTTTTTTCAATCCTTTTCAATTTTATTCGCATGCACAAATTTTTTAGTAACCAAAGGAGCTTCAGTGAATGGTTCAACCATGATCACTTATTCCGCTGATTCTCACGTATTATATGGAGAACTATATTTTCGGCCTGCCAAAGAATACGTACCTGGCAGTACTTTTGATGTTTATGAATGGGATTCAGGTAAATTTCTTGGTAAAATCAGACAGGTTCCCCAAACTCATTCTGTTATTGGCAATATGAATGAACATCAGTTAACTATTAGTGAAACCACCTTTGGAGGAAGAAATATCCTTATTGACCCGGACGGAATAATTGACTACGGGAGCCTCATATATATTACCCTGCAAAGAGCAAAGAATGCCAGAGAAGCGATTGTTGTTATCTCAGAATTGCTTAGGGAGTATGGATATTATAGTAGCGGGGAATCTTTTTCCATTGCTGATCCCGATGAAGTATGGATCATGGAATTGATTGGTAAAGGAAGTGGAAATAAGGGCGCTGTTTGGGTAGCCTTGAGGATCCCTGACGGATATGTTTCTGCTCATGCAAATCAGGCAAGAATTCAGACCTTTCCCTTGGCTGATGGAAAAAAATCAATTACCAGCAGACAATTAGGGGAAATTTATGAGCCTGAAGTTGAATGTGTTTACTCGTATGATGTGATTGAAGTTGCCAGGAATTATGGTTGGTTTAAGGGCAGGGATAAAGATTTTAGTTTTTCCGATACCTATGCACCAGTGGATTTTGAGGGAGCAAGATTTTGCGAAATCCGGGTCTGGTCTTTTTTTAAGGATATTGCTGACGGCATGGAACAATATTTCGATTATGCCAACGGAAGTAATCTCCAAAACCGTATACCTTTATGGATAAAACCAAAACGTAAGTTAAGCAATCTTGATATGATGCATTTTATGCGCGATCATCTTGAAGGGACAGCCCTTGATATGAGAACTGATGCAGGGGCCGGCTCTTTCGGAATGCCGTACCGGTGGAGGCCGTTGACCTGGAGCTTGGATAATGATCCGTCAGGAAAAACCTATTGCCATGAACGTGCAACTGCCACGCAGCAAACCGGATTTGTTTTTGTTTCTGAATGCCGTAACTGGCTTCCCGGCCCAATAGGGGGCATCCATTGGTTTGGTGTGGATGATGCAGCTACTACTGTATTTAATCCCATATATTGTGGCAGTCTCGATGTTCCCGACAGTTACAGGGAGGGGAACGGAGATTTGCTAACATATTCATCAACTGCTGCTTTCTGGGTATTTAATCTTGTGTCAAATCTTTGCTACCTTAGATATGATTCAATGAGTAATGATGCTATAAAGCTGCAAAAACAGCTTGAGAAAAAATATGCAGAGTATATTCCGGCAATAGATCAGGCTGCATTAGCTATGCATTCAAAAGATCCTTTGGCAGCAAGAGAATTTATTACTGACTTTTCAATTAATACTGCCGAAAATACAGTAAAACAATGGCGTGAATTAAGCGAATTTTTACTGGTGAAATATATAGACGGGAATATTAAAAAAGAACAAAACAGAATATTCGAAAGAACTGAGAGTGGATATCCTGCTGATCCTTATCAGCCCGGATATTCAGAAAGCTGGAAAAAAAGGCTTATTGAAGATACAGGAGACAAATTGCTTGTAAAATAAATTTATTCAATCATAAAATATTTCCTTATTGTGATATTTAAAAAAATAATGTAAATTTGCGACCTGTTTAAAAAACCTGTATTAATTAATAATTATCAAAATGGACTTAATGAAGGTAGTTGAGAAGGAATTCTCAGTAGAAAATAAATACCCTGTATTTAATTCAGGGGATACCGTGACTGTTCATTACAAAATCAGGGAAGGTGGCAAAGAAAGAATTCAGCAGTACAGAGGTATTGTTATTCAGAAGAGAGGAACAGGAAATACAGCAACCTTCACAGTCAGAAAAATGTCCGGGAATATTGGAGTTGAACGTATTTTCCCTATGATATCCCCTTTTATCAGCCAAATTGAAGTTAATAAGAGAGGACATGTTCGCAGGGCAAGAATATTTTATTTGAGAGGATTAACAGGGAAAAAAGCAAGGATTCAGGAAAAAAGAGTGTAATAAAGGAATATTTGAAAAAGGGCGCATTTTAGTTGCGCCCTTTTTTGGTAGTATCCTATAATCTGTGTAAGTAATCAATCAGAGGGTTAAAAGTCCGGAC
>CAZLXM010000165.1:0-3050 GCA_964563105.1 uncultured Bacteroidaceae bacterium | reverse complement strand
TTCCATCAGAACGACGTGATTAACAACAATATAACTAAAATATTTTCTGATGAAACCTCCATGTATTATCGTTCACAACAAGAAAATGAAAATATTTGAAGGTTCCATCAGAACGACGTGATTAACAATAATATAACTAAATTATTTTTTGATGAAAACATCCAGAAGAAACTTTCTGAAAAATACAGCAATGACTGTACCATCTGTTGCACTTGTCCCTAAAGTAACAACTTTTCCGGAAAATACAGGCAACATGGATGATAACCAATTTGGGATACAAAAGGGTATAAATAGAGGTTGGATTAATATTCAGGAATTTGGAGCATCCGGATCTCTTTTCCAGACAAGCGCTATAACAAAAAGCGGATCTAAACAAATTACTGTACAAGATATCGGAGACTTTAAAGTTGGTCAGGGAGTAATGGTTTCAAAATGTAATATTCGCTATACTCCAACCAGGCTCCAGTCGCATGGGATACCCTATCTTACAACCAGCAGGCCCCTGGATAATTCTGTTGAAGTCCGCGGCTATGACGGATCTTCCGGAAGTTGGGTAATTTTTATCCTTGACATTGCCCCTTCAGATAAACCTGCTTTCAGATGGACCGATGATCTTGGACGTAATTGGCATCCCGAAGTGCCTATAACACATGACTGGCAAAAATTAAGTGGCGGGGTGGAAATTAAAATTAACCCGAGGAAAGATTGGAATGAAGGTTATGTAATTACTTTTGGTGCAAAAGATCAGCTTATATCCCGTATCGAAAAGATCGAAGGTAACGTAATCACATTGGAGGATGAAGCAAACAGAAGTGTTAATGATGCAGTGCTAAGGCATAATGATACTAGTACATTTCAGGAAGCTGTTAATTATGCAGTTGAGAAAAACCTCAATGTATTTGTTCCGGTTGGTCACTATATGCTTGCAAATTCCATCAGAGTGAATAATGCAAATGCAATAACAATAGAGGGTGCCAGCTCTGTAGATACCCTTCTTGATATAAGTGAAGGTCAGGGTGCTTGTTTCACTCTAAATGAAGGCACACAGGTAATTATACGTAATTTCAGGATGCTTGGGTTCATGGGATTTGATGAACGGGACAGAGCCGGAGGCATAAACGTCAAAGGTTCAAACGGGGTATGGGGTTTTGGCCTGAAGCATTGTAATGGGATCACGATAAGCAATACTGAACGTGTCCTTGTTGAAAATTGTCATGCCAGTAAAATGTCAGGTGAATGTTTTGTTGCCGGAGGCCGTAGCCGGGGAACAGCCCTGCCTGGACAATCATGGTCTCAGTGGATCACTTATCTTAGATGCTCAGTTACAAACTCTGCCCGCAATGCTTTCAATGATGTTTACAGCAGCATTGAAAACACATCTGTCCTTAACTGTCGAATTGTAGATGTAGGCGGATGCTCCTGGGAAGGAGCTTCAAGGTTTGTCAAATTCATAGGCAACTATGTGAGAAATTCAGGTACTGTAGCAATCGGTAATCTTGGGCCCGCAAACAGGGAAGCCCCTAAACTAACTCCTGAGAACAGACATTTGATGTATCCTGATGTTGGGGCCGGACAGCATATAGTGGCAGATAATGTTTTTGAAAGTATTGTACCTTATGGAGGATGTGCTGTACGTACATCACGGGGCGGGACCCAATTGATAATAAGGAATAATCTTTTCATTAATTTCAATTCTGCAGCTATCGAATCAGTAGGTTCAGGAGGAACAAATGGTTATGCATCACAGAACACAACAATAGTGGGCAATATTTTTGACATGACCTGTATCGGACAAAAATCTCAAAGAAGAGCCGCAATAATGGTAAGTTCAAATGATACAATCATCAGTGATAACCAAATATACGTCAGAGGAACAGCTGATCCTCTGGTAACAGGGATCAGAGTGCAGGAACCCGCACTTAATGTTAATATTCATAATAATCTTATACGCAATTGCGGAGTAGGAATCATATCTGAAAAAGGAACAGCAAGAGTAAGTGAAGTTATAGATGACAAAACTTTCCTCTGTGCAAACTGGTCATTGACATTCCCAATGGAAATAAACAGAGATGCTCTTTACAAGAATTGGACTATTGTGTGGCGTGATTCAGGTATATACAAAGGCATGTCGGTTATAGAAAAATTCGATCCTGATACACTTCGTTTCAGTCTTCAGGCATCAAGGCAGATAAAGACCGGAGATACCTTTGAATTTATAGCTCCATCCCTACAATGGCTTATACATGATAATTCTGTAACAGATTGCAAACAGCCAGTTGTAATGGGCTCTTATGGAAGCAGAACATCATTGTTCAGGGATAATCTTGTGACCCGTGGCACAACAGAAAAAGTACCTGTTGGACTGGAAGTACACGGAAATTTCCAGTTTACCGGAAACCAAATTTCTGATTTTGATGAAGAAAATGCTACCGCCCTGACTTTACACGGTGATGAAACGGGGCAGACTAATAAAAGCTGGTACATTGGTAATACATTTGAGAATTGTCATAATATTATAACTGAAATACAGCCAGGGTTATGGAAAAACCCTGTTAACAAGGATAACCTGTTTATAAATTGTATCGGCAAGATTCCAAAATAACTCATTCAGACCAAAAAAATTTATGCTATCTTATTAATATAGAGGAGGAAAGAGTAAATGATTATATAAGAAACATCACAAAATTACACATCAATGACAAACAGAAGAAATTTCCTGAAAAAAGCAGCTGTAACAGTTCCTGGTATGTCCATAATGGCTGATAGTTCAAGTCTGCAAGGGATAAATGATTCAACCGGAGCTTATCAAACTATTGTCGATCATTCGGGTAAAGATGGCTGGCTTAATGTAAGAGACCTGGGAGCGTCAGGTTCAACGTTTCAGACTACTGCTGTAACTAAAAGTGGATCCAATCAAATCACTGTTACGGATGTTGGCGATTTTAAAGTCGGACAGGGTGTTATGGTATCTAAAAGCAATATTCGTCACGGTAATATACGAATGTGGTCAACAGGAATCCCTTATGTCACTCATGGCAGAGAGGTTGGTG
>CAZLXM010000164.1:0-3056 GCA_964563105.1 uncultured Bacteroidaceae bacterium | reverse complement strand
CATGTTAAAAGCCCTGCTTGTATCAGGCATTTCTTTTTTCAGCAAATTGATAACAGTATAAATTTGGGGGGTCTGTGGTTTAGCTTCAACCCCAAAAAACGATATCAACAATAAAAATAAAAGACGCTTCTGATTCATTTTCCTTTTATAGATTCAGTTACTAATAAACAAAAGCGGGAATTAATTGTTTATTCAGGACATATTGCCGTAATGGCATACAAGTTAGTACTTTCCCGGGGGCCGTTTCGCCTGATTGAGGGGTCAGTTAAATCTGAACAGGGCGTCAAAATTAAAACTGAATATACAATTAATTTTTATCACCTTTTTAAGGGAGCGTTTTCGTAAACAATTCACCTTTTTAGGAATAAAAATTAACGGGACTATTGTAAAAATGTTTCATCACTTATGAACAGCTATTCTGTAAAAAAGCAGTTCTATATATTTCATAGTTCCTGACTGGTTGGTGCCAGGTCAAATTCGATATTTACAGCGGTACCATGATCTGCTGATGATTGTAAATCAACTTTACCGTTGAGCAGTTCTATTCTTGACCGGATGTTGCGCCATCCCATGCCGCCCTTTTCTTCGCTGAGTCTGGTGTCAAAACCCTTCCCGTTATCTTCCACATTTATCACAAATTTACCATTTTCATTAAATAACTGTACCAGCGCTTCAGTTGCCTTCGAATGCTTGATAATGTTGTTCAATAATTCCTGAATGATACGGTAGATTGCCAGGGCAGCTGATTTTTCCATCTCTTTATTTTCCATTCCCATAGATTGGTAAACCACTTTTACCATTCCCGACTTGTTTATTTCGCTAATGTAATCCTTCAACGCCGCATCTAATCCATACCTTACTAATGCCTCAGGCATCATGTTGTGTGCTACCCGTCGCATTTCCTGAATGGAAGTGTCCAGCATATCCATGCTCCGCTCAAAAGCCTGTTGGTTTTCTTCGGTCATGATCAAGTTTCCCTTCATATTTTGTAGTGAGTATTTTATTCCTGATAACATGCCACTCAATCCATCATGCAGATCTTTTGCAAGCCTCGCTCTTTCCTGCTCCTCACCTTTCAGTACAGCCTGGGCAGCACTAAGCCGCTGTTCTGTTTCCAGTTCACTGATGCGTTGCTTTTGTAATTTTTGCTTTTGATAATAGCTACGATAACCAAGACCGGCAATTAAGGTCAATGCAAGAATACCAACTATCAGAATTGCATTAATAGTATTCTTATGCTGTATCTGCAGTTGTTGAATTTCTTTTTCATCTCTTAAAGATGCGATTTGTTTATTCATATTTTCAACCCGAAACCGCGTTTCCATTTTGGATATTTTATCTTTTGTATTATCCGAACTCAGCTTGTCAGATGATTTTTTAAACAGTATCTGATATTCCAGCGCTTTTTTGTAGTCACCCTGCTTTTCATACCAACCGGCCAAAGATTCATAAACATCAGGCCACATAGACACCAGATTATTTTCATTTACAAGACGATATAGTGTATCCAGAGTTTTCTTTAAATCTTTATGATCAATTTCCTGTTCATACCCGGATAAAGCAGATAAAGAAATTGCCTGGTAATTGATGTTCCCAATAATTCGGGCATAATGAAGAGCCTTCTGATAATAACTGATTGCCCTGGAAGAATCTTTTTTGTAATAGGCCTCCACATCTGCCGCATTAAGATAATAAACATAAAAACTCTTATCATTATCCAGGTCTTTTACCAATGCCCAGGCTTCTTGCAGTATTGAACCGGCAGAATGATAATCGTCAACATCCATACAATAACCTGCCCTGTTCATCAGTTGGGTAGCTAAAAGGCGCCTGTCATCAAGTTCGCGTGCTTCGCTTATAGCAAGGGAAGAATACTCAAATGCTTTTTCAGGAATCCCCAAATGCTGATAACAAATAGATATTCCATTGATAACGATCACTGCAAAATTTTTGTTCAGCTCACGAAAAATTCTCAGGGCAGCCAGATAATCCTCGATGGCTTTTTCATAATCCCCGATTCTCAGGTACAGATTACCTCTGTTATTGTGTAAATGGCCTTCGTTAAGCCTCATATTTCTTGCAGTATCATTTACTACAAATGCCCGGGCGGAATCAGCATATAAAAAAGCTGTTTCATATTTTGCTATATCCTTATAATAAACAAGCCCAAGAATATAAGCCGTAGAAAGTCCCCATTTAAAATTTATTTTTTTGCTGAGCCGGATCATCTCTTGGAAATAGGGTTCAAAGTCAGAAGTATTATCCTGAGCATTAGCTTTCATATACTCATACAGTGCTTCCACTTTCAAACTGTCATTTGCCGCCTGATCAATGGCTCTCCTCAGGGAATCTATCCGATTCTTCTGTGCAGACCCATTTAGTGTAAGCATACATGTTAATAAAAAAAATACAAAACGTCTGAATCTCATATCAGCCGGAATTAATGAATTTATAAACCAGGATTGTTTACATTCTTGTTTGAAGCTTACTTAAAAATACAAATTAAACCATTGAAAGTTCGTTATCCACTCCCTTTTTTGGGGGAGTAAGGACAAATATTTTCACCTTTTTAGGGGAATAAATGTTTATCCGGAAAAACATTTATTTGTAAATGATTGTTTACCGGATAATTCAAAACTTCATTCAATCTGTTATGTTAAAGCCGGTCCGGTACCGGAAGACAAACAGAAAAAAACAAAAACCGTTTTATTATGAAAATTAAGTTCTACTTTTTTAAGACAATCTCTCTTCTCTTATTTCTGATCATTTGTAATGAGACTTTTGTGTTTGCTCAGAGCCCTTCGCTCACTGACACGATACCTTATAGAACCCTCTGGTACGTAGGTCCTAATAAACAACTGTACCTCCCGACGAATGGGACTGTTAAATACTACTGGGAAAGAACTACCCCTACGGGCGATGAATATCTAAACAGCCCGAAGGGTTCAGACAGCGCGCAGTCCATTATATTTATTGATTTCCCGGAGGAAGGTACTTACCGCATCTGGTTGTATCCCATCGGAGAACATCCCTTTACCCGTGTAACTTTTGGAGGA
>CAZLXM010000163.1:0-3359 GCA_964563105.1 uncultured Bacteroidaceae bacterium | reverse complement strand
TTCTATCCCCGAAGGGGAAGGTAAGGTCATTATTCTGATGTACCATGACATAACTGAAGGAACAGCGAATGATCTTTATGAAAGAAGTACTGCAGATTTTGAAGCAGACCTGCTCTATTTACAGAATAATAATATTAAGGTTATTGGATTTGACGAATTGGAGCACATGGTTGCGAAAAAAATCAGGCCTGTACAAAACATGGCTATAATTACATTTGATGACGGTTATCGCTCCTGGCTTACCCTGGCCAGGCCCCTGCTTATTAAATATAATATGAATGCCACATTTTTTTTATGGGTATCAGAGATTGGTTCAGAAGATTTTTTAAACTGGGATGATGTTGAACTGATGGGCCATTATTGTACAATAGATGGTTTACGCCCATTTACTTTTGCTTCGCATACATTGAATCATCCTTTCCTTTTTGATAAAAAGTTAAGTTTTGATAATCCGGACGAATATCAGGAATTTCTCAATTTAGAACTTGGTGAGTCAAAAAGAATTATTGAAGAATCCAGTCCTGTACCTGTAAAAGTTCTGGCTTTGCCTTATGGAAACGGGGCCGGCGAGTCAGATATAATAAATGCAGCCAGAAGAAATGGATATACATCTATACGTACATCTATATGGGGGGCTATAGATCCTGCAAATACAGATTTATATAATTTACCATCATTACCAATGCTTAATACTTCTGATCCTTCAATAATAGGGTTCTACCTTTCTTCAGAATAAACTCTTTCCATCGTACTATTGTTTTTTTCTTGATTTTTCATGCTTTTGCATTTGATTCCGGAATATTCCAATATTGTTAACAACATTCCGTAATCAACTGAACAGTAATTTCATTATCAGAGACTATAATTACTGAAGATTAAATTTTTAAAAAAACTTATGTTATTTCCTGATTTTATTAACTAATTTCAGCGGATTAACTGAAATTAGAAATTATTACTATAAATATTGATTATGAGCAATTTAAAATTTATTAGCTTTATCCTCTTCAGTTTCTCTATTACTCTTAATGCCCAGACTTTATCCAAATCTTTTGAAATGAGATATTTCACAAATGATTTAAAAGCAAATGGGGAAACGGATTTTAAAGGAGAAACTGAATGGTTCAATACTGACCAGAGGATTGAGTTTTTAAATAAATATGCAGATTTTGCTTCTAATTTTTATGAAAATCCTGCTTTAGATAAAAAAATTGTAAATGATCAGGAAATCAGGGATTTGTTGTCTAAGATCAAAGCCAGGCCCCTTACAGGTATCAGGAAAACAATTCCATTATCTGAATGGAAGGTATACGGGTATAAGCCCGGTCAGGATGAATTAAGAAGGAAAGAACTTGAAAGTTGGACATTAGATGAGACTGTTGTTATTAGAAATGGTGAATTACATTTAAATAATAGTGCAATCATAAGAGATATTGATCCACTATCATGGAGGTTTAAATTAGAGTATAAAGTTAAAACAATAAATAAAGGGGCACTGACAATAAAACTCAATAATGGGGACAACATTGCATTTTTGATCACATTAAGTAATGGCCGCTTAACCAGTAATATTGAAAGGCAATCGTACAGTGTTACAGCCGATAATGAAGGCTGGATTAAAATTCTTCTGGAGGCTGATTTCACTCAGAAGAAGTTTAATTTGTATGCAAATAACAGGCAGATATATGATTTTATTCCTATGCCTGCTACCACACAATCTGTTATAAATAGATTCTCAGTAATTTCTGCAGGGGAGGCAATTATCGATAACATATTTTTATTCAATCATACCCCCACAAATGAAATTAATTATCCCTATATATCTAAAGTAGTAATAGATGAGAACTTTGAAGAAAAACCTGATGTAAACGGCTGGCAAAAAGCTGACTTTAATGACAGCCATTGGCAGGTGGCTGGCCTGCCGGTTGTACATGGAGGAATCAGAGAGGCAGGAGAATCCCTCTATTTAAGGAAAAAAATTTTTATTGATGATTTTGAAAGGGCCACTTTATCTTTGGAAGCTCTGGATCCGGGAGGTGAAATTTGGATAAATAATGAAGTATTTACAGTAATTCATAATCGCTATCCTTATGAATTTGATATCAGTAAATATCTGCTTAAAAATAAGGAAAATATTATTGCAGTAAGAGTTAAGCCATATGAAGTGAATTTCAGGATGCCCCATACTCCTACTGATCATAATATAGGGTGGTTTCTCGGAAGAACAGTCCTTTCACTATCCTCGAAATGTATGATAAAAGAATGCAGAGTTACTACAAAACAGCTACAACCTGAAGCTTTACAGTCACATTTAATTACTATAGATTATCCCCGTTCTGAGGTCTTTGATGGAACGATTGAAGTTAATTACTATCCGTGGTTTCCGGAAGAGGGCAATCTGGTAGCTTCAATGCAGAAAAAAATATCAGTTCGCGGGAGACTTGAAAATGAGTTTGAAATTGATTGTCCTGTTTCCGGAGCTGTTTTATGGTCTGCGGATAATCCTCAGTTATACAAAGTTGAAGTATTGTTAAAGAACGCAGATGGGCTTACTGTTGATGATTATGTAAGCACTACCGGAATCAGGGTTATCGAACAAAAGAATGGTAATTTGTATATAAATGGGAAGCGCGAAATGCTTAATGGAGCACAAATAATGGGATTTCGAACTCCAATAGAAACAATAGCAAAGTATCATCGTTGCCCTCCCATAGAAACTGTGGCAGAAGAAATGTTAATGATTAAAAAGATGGATGCTAATTTATTGCGTATTCATGTTCATTCCGAGAGTGATACAACTGACGGGATAAATGATCCGAGATATGCAGAATTTGCTGACCAGATGGGAGTATATTTGATATGGTCAACTGCTGCCTTTACAAGAACTGGTGAACCATGGGATGTTGATTTTAAAGCCTATCCTGAATTTATGAGACAGGTTTTTAATCATCCCTCAATAGTAATGTGGGAGGCATCCAATCACCCTAACAAGTTTAAAAGATATGATTTTTCTGTTACTAATGATTTTGTAAAAAAAGTTTATAATACCATTTATTCGACAGATCAAAGCCGTTTAATTTCACCCACGTCTTTCTGGCAGCATACTCATTTTGGTAATTATGACGGTACACTAGATTACAAAGGCAACTCTGTCACTCCGGCCCCTGAGTTTAATGCACCCCTGGTAACAAGAGGCAGTCAGGATGCTTATACAGGTTATGGGGCTGAATGGTCAAAATTAAGAAATGCGCCAAATGCCTGGGCTGCTTCATGTTTAGCCGCACAGGATAAGGCATATTTTAATTTTGAACATGAAGAGTCTGTTGGCCAGCCCAACTGGAGCTTAAGTAAAGGGAAACCAT
>CAZLXM010000162.1:0-3369 GCA_964563105.1 uncultured Bacteroidaceae bacterium | reverse complement strand
AAATTATCTCAGCAGAACCGCAGAAACAATATGTATGAGACCGAAGCGATACAATCATACTTTTGAAAGATTTAAAATGATATTATTTTCATATAAATACATAAATTTTCATGAAAAATCACGAATGTTTTGAAAAATATTTTATGATAATAATTGATAGTAATTCTATTGCAGTAATAATCACTATTAAAATAAATACCCAATTATCTGTAAATGGTAGTTTAAAGAAAAAAGATAAAACAAATTTAGAAAGCCCAGTTAAGGTGAAACTAAGTGTCAAAAATATCTTGAATCCATCATCAATACTTGATGCAGCTGCATAATAAAGCAAAGTAAATGAAAGAGCAATACTTATTTCACTTAATACAAATTTATCTGCTACATAAGAGGACAAAAGCAGAAATAATACTGCATTAAGTATTAAAAAGAATGCTGCTGTATATAAAATTGACCTTTGCATAATTATTTAGGTATTGGTGGTGGAGTTTGACCAAAAAGAGTTTTTATTTCTTCGATTTCAATTGCTTTAACCCAATCTTGTAAGCCTTCAGTCCAGGCTAACGTATCTTGTTGTATCATTCTCTCTAGAATTAATTTAGGCAAATCAGATAAAATAAATGGCTCACTTTGAATACCTTTTATTATAAAAAAATATTTCTTTTGGTTTGAAATCGGGGGTGGGCTGGGATTTGTGTTCAGAATATTTCCGGTTTGATTAAATTGATTTCCCATTGAATTGCCAAGACTCAAACCGGCTCCTAAGCCTAAACCTGCATTAATCAAACTGCCAGCTGAACTTTCATTTTGAGCAGCTTTTTCCATCACATCAAAGCTCCTGTCCATTTGATAAATATCTTTCCCTATCGTTTTAACTTTCATTGCAAGTTCTTTGGCTTCCTTTAATTTAATTAATGAAGTATCATCTTCGGGGATATTAATTGATTTAAAATAGAAATTCACTAAATCAATGCCATATTTAATAAATTCTTCATTAATACTTTTTCTGCAAATCTCCGAAAGGTCATCTTGGAATGCAGATATTTGTAATAGTGAAATTTTATTTTGCACAATTGATTTGCCTAGAACAGTAGAAATTGAGCTTATAATTTTACCATTAAAGTCTTCAGTAATTTCTTGGGCTGAGAATGTTTTTAAAGTGCCAATAATAGTTTTCAAGAATTTCTTTGGTTCAGTTATTTTAAAACCATATTGACCAAATGCTCTAACAGGTACAATAATACCGTAAAGTGGATCCTCTAGATTAATCGGATTAATTGTACCCCATTTATTATCTAGTTTTGTAATCAAATTAACGTACCAAACTTCTGCTGCAAAAGGGGATTTGTCACCAAAAGGCAGGTTAACCAACTTTTTTAAAATTGGAATATTTGCAGTTTTTAATGTGTAACGACCTTCATCAAACTCATCACATATTTCACCATTTTTAACAAAAAAGGCACTTTGTGAATGATTCACAATAAGCTGAGCTCCAAGTTTTAAATCTTCTGAAGGAAACTTCCAAACAAATTCGTTTGGATTCCCATTGTATTTAATTACTTCAATAAATGCCATGTCAATTTATAAAATAAAAATTGAACCTATTGCAAAAATTAAAAAAATAATGATTGCAAAAATATAGGCCATGCCTTTCATTTTATCACCGCCACCAATTTTATAAATAACGCCCTTCCTCTTTTCGTCGAATTCACTCTTTAAACTTTGATAGGCTACCATGAGGTTTTGATTATTCATACCTCGCATTTGCAAAAGTGTTAAATATTTTTGTGCCATACCTTCAATTTCGTTTGCAGAAATAACTATCATTCCTTTGCCAGTAAATGAGTTGAAGTTTTCAGTAATATGCTGAAAATGTGTCCCAACCTTTCCAACCCATTCGCCAGCTTTTAATAGTAATTCTTCATTAGAAATTGAATTCAAATCAACTTGGGGTAATGGAGATTTACAATAAAGACAATTAGTGAAAAACAAATCATTGTCAGCACCACAATTTTTGCATTTTTTAGTTGAACTCATAATTTTAAAAATTAGGATTTGATTTTTAATGTATTCAATTTATTCTAATATCTTATTAACAAATTTGTCAAGAAGTAAAAAATCTCATTCATTTCACAATTGGTTTTAGTAAAATAGACCGATTTAAA
The DNA here is from genome assembly GCA_964563105.1 of uncultured Bacteroidaceae bacterium. GTDB lineage: Bacteria > Bacteroidota > Bacteroidia > Bacteroidales > CAYVTV01. The sequence goes on along the minus strand of CAZLXM010000162.1, from coordinate 1,207 downwards.
TTCTTAAATATTTTTTCACAAGATTTTATATATAGTCTTTCTAATTAACCTCATTCTTTAACGAAAAACTTTAACTAAAGGTTTCTCTTATTATTTGTTATGTAATTTAGATTATTACAAAATTCCTTTTTTATCACAAGGGAAAATATCAATTACTGCAAATCTTTATATATTGTATTGGCTGTTTTTTAAAAGTTGTCTTTCTTCCCCGTATATTCCGGCTGATACTGACCACCTTGGGACATTCCTGTTAATTTTTAATTTGTTTTGCACGCAAATTAATACATATCAAAATGGCAGGAAAATTAATCAACATGCATGTAATTAAACAGATTATCAGGCTCTCACAACAGGGAGGGTGCAAACAAGGGATCTTACAACATTTAAAGATATCGCGCAATACTGTTAAAAAATATTTACATCTGATAAGGATAAAGCAATTGGACCCGGAAGCTTTATTGCAGATGGATGATGTGTTGTTAGAACATCTTTTTATCGGCCCTAATGCTTCTAATCCTGATCATTATGATCATCTCAATGTATTATTTCCACAGTTGAGAAGGAACTGACAAGGACAGGGGTCAATCGTTGGGTACTTTGGGTGTTCCGTAGGTTCTGGTATGCGATAACCTCAAGGCAGGTGTTACCCGGATATCCCGGCTTGAAGCGGATATTAATGAAGATTACCTTGCCATGGCAAATCATTATGGGACCACTGTATTGCCTGCCGGTAATGCAAAGCTTGGAGACAAAGCACTGGTTGAAAAGCATATAAATTTTGTGTACTCCCGCGTTTTTGCTGCTTTGCGTAACAGGGTATTTTATAGTTTGGAGGATTTAAACTGCGCTATAAGAGAACTGTTGGAGTTGCTCAACAATGAACTTATTCAGGGCCGTGATTTTAGTCGTCGTATGCGTTTTGAATCAGAAGAGCATTCCGCATTATCTGCTTTGCCTGATTATTCCGGTCAAAGTGGACAGGGTATTCCGGGAAAGTGAACAACTTTTTATAACCAAGATTTCCTTTTTAAAAATATTCATTAATTTCTTTTCATTATTATTTTCGTTCAAGTTTTTTCTGAGAACGTAAAGAGGGCGTAGCCCGAGTGAAGTTCTCAGAAAACAACATCATTCTTTTTAATTTTTCTCATAGATTCGTATCGCTTCGGTCTCATACATATTGTTTCTGCGGTTCTGCTGAGATAAT
>CAZLXM010000161.1:0-3454 GCA_964563105.1 uncultured Bacteroidaceae bacterium | reverse complement strand
TCAGTTGGTCAGAGCAGCTGATTTGTAATCAGCAGGTCGGGGGTTCGAATCCCTCCATCGGCTCTAAAGATTATAAGAAGGTAGTTTATTGCTGTTTATAATACCGGAATTAAATTAAACTTTTGGGTTAATCTAATTTAGGGACAAGTTTCGAAAAATATTGAGAAAGAACACTTAACTTTGCAGTTTATTTTATCTTCAGAATTATATTTTGGGGAGATACCAAAGCGGTCAAATGGGGCAGACTGTAAATCTGTTGGCTGATGCCTTCGGAGGTTCGAATCCTCCTCTCCCCACTTACAAAGTATGGTGGTTATGTATTGATATTTAAAGTTCTGATTTTATTGTAAGGCGGGAATAGCTCAGTTGGTAGAGCACAACCCTTCCAAGGTTGGGGTCGCGAGTTCGAGCCTCGTTTCCCGCTCAACTAATTGAATAAATGATGATTGCAGGTTCATTTAAAAGATTTGCCGGGCATAAGTTAATTTAACTGAAAGTGAATTTGCACATAATGATAATAATCTATCCCTTTAATAGCCGATGTAGCTCAGGGGTAGAGCGTTTCCTTGGTAAGGAAGAGGTCACGGGTTCAATTCCCGTCATCGGCTCGGTGGTAAAATTATGTATTAAGAAATTAAATATTTTAGAAATTAAATTTAATTAATAATTGAGTTATGGCTAAAGAAAAATTTGATAGGTCCAAACCTCACGTAAACATTGGTACTATTGGTCATGTTGATCATGGTAAAACTACTCTTACTGCTGCTATTACAAAGGTGCTTTCAGAGAGAGGCTTGTCAGAAATAAGATCATTTGATTCTATTGACAATGCCCCTGAAGAAAAAGAAAGAGGAATTACTATTAATACTTCCCATGTGGAGTATTCAACCGAGAATAGACATTATGCGCATGTTGACTGCCCTGGTCACGCTGACTATGTTAAAAATATGGTTACCGGTGCTGCTCAGATGGACGGAGCTATTATAGTTGTTGCTGCAACTGACGGCCCAATGCCTCAGACTCGTGAGCATATACTTCTTGCACGTCAGGTGAACGTTCCTAAAATCGTTGTTTTTATTAATAAGGTTGATTTGGTTGATGATCCTGAGATTATTGAGCTTGTTGAAATGGAAATCCGTGAACTTCTTGATTTTTATGAATTTGACGGGGAAAATGTTCCGGTTATACAAGGATCAGCAATTGGAGCTTTGAACGGAGATCCTAAATGGGAAGAAAAAATCCTTGAATTAATGAAAGCAGTTGATGAGTATATTCCTATACCTGTCCGTGATATTGATAAGCCTTTCCTTATGCCGGTTGAAGACGTCTTCTCAATAACTGGCCGCGGGACTGTTGCAACTGGTAGAATTGAAACTGGTGTTATTACAACTGGTTCAGAAGTTGAATTAGTTGGCCTGGGTGCTTCCAGAAAATCAGTATGTACTGGTGTTGAGATGTTCCGTAAAATTCTTGACAGGGGTGAAGCCGGGGATAATGTTGGATTATTATTAAGAGGTGTGGACAAGAATGAGATTAAAAGAGGTATGGTATTGTGTGCTCCCGGTTCTATTAAGCCTCATACTAAATTTAAAGCTGAGGTTTATATTTTGAAAAAAGAAGAAGGCGGACGTCATACCCCTTTCCATAATCATTATCGTCCTCAATTTTATCTCAGGACCCTTGATGTTACTGGTGAAGTAATTCTCCCGGCAGGAACAGAGATGGTAATGCCCGGTGATAATACAACTATTGAAGTACATCTGATATATGCTGTTGCCATTAATCAGAATCTGCGTTTTGCAATTCGTGAAGGTGGAAGAACAGTTGGTGCAGGACAAGTAACTGAGATTATTGAATAATAATTTTTAGGTTCCGGCAGTAACTGCCGGAACTTAATTGTTCTTTAGATAGAATTCACGGGTGTAGCTCAGTTGGTAGAGCACTGGTCTCCAAAACCAGGTGTCGGGCGTTCGAGTCGCTCCTCCCGTGCAAATCAACAGAAAATGAGAAAGATACGTATATATATCCGGGAATCATTTCAGGAGTTAATGTATAAAGTTACCTGGCCTACCTGGAAGGAACTGCAAAATAGTGCTGTCATTGTTATGGTTGCAACTGTTATTATTTCGGTGATAATATTTGCTATGGATTTTACTTTGGAACGTATAGTCGGATTTTTATATAAAGCTTTCTTTTAGTATATTTTAGGGAAAATGAGTGACCCAGGAAAAAATTGGTATGTGTTAAGAGCAATTGGCGGAAAAGAGAAAAAGGTTAAGGAATTGATCGAAAGTGAAGTTACCCGTCTTAATCTGGAAGATTATGTTTCGCAGGTTCTTATTCCAACCGAAAAAATATATCAGATACGTAGCGGAAAAAAAATCAGTAAAGAAAGAATTTTTTTTCCCGGATATGTTATTATTGAAGCTGCATTAGTTGGTGAAATACCTCATATTCTTAAAAATATTCCCAATGTGATTGGCTTTTTGGGCAGTAAAGGAGATGAGTTGCCAATACCATTGCGGCCTTCTGAGGTTAATCGAATATTAGGGAAAGTAGATGAGCTGGCCGGGGTTGATGAAGAACTTAATGTTCCTTTTGTAATTGGAGAAACTGTAAAGGTTATTGATGGACCGTTCAACAGTTTCACCGGTGTAATTGAAGAAGTAAATGATGAAAAGAAAAAATTGAAAGTAATGGTGAAGATTTTTGGCAGGAAAACACCATTAGAATTGAGTTTTATGCAAGTAGAAAAAGAAAATTAAATTTTAAAAATATTCGGTCCCTAAAGCAATATGTATATCTTTTTAGAATGCTTCCTATACTATTGAAATAAGGATTGAAAAACCGGTAATCTTAAAAACAAATCTTTAAAATGGCAAAAGCAGTAGAAGGCATGATTAAATTACAGATCCGTGGAGGGGCTGCGAACCCTTCACCTCCTGTTGGCCCCGCTTTAGGGTCAAAAGGTGTGAATATCATGGATTTTTGTAAACAATTCAATGCCAGGACACAGGATCAGGCAGGAAAGTTGCTGCCTGTTATTATAACAGTTTATTTTGATAAGTCGTTTGATTTTGTTGTTAAGACTCCTCCAGTTGCAGTTCAATTACTGGAAGTAACGAAGGCAAAGAAAGGTTCAAAAGAACCTAACAGAGATAAGATGGCTTCCGTGACATGGGATCAGATCAGGCAGATAGCTGAGAGTAAAATGCCTGATTTGAATTCATTTACAATTGAATCTGCAATGAAAATGGTTGCCGGAACCGCCAGAAGTATGGGAATTAGCGTTAAAGGTGAATTCCCGTTTAATAATTAACAATGACGTAAGATGACCAGACTGACAAAAAACAGGAAGATAGCTTTAGAGAAGATAGAAAGTGGTAAACTTTATAAAATGTCGGAAGCTTCAGAATTGGTAAAAGAAATTTCGAAAACCAAATTTGATTCTTCA
>CAZLXM010000160.1:0-3456 GCA_964563105.1 uncultured Bacteroidaceae bacterium | reverse complement strand
GGCCCCTGTATTACTTGGAAATACAGTTTCTAATGTCGGAAATACCGGTATTTTGATCGACGGTTTCGCAAATGATAATCCTGTTTTGAAGGCTATGGGTTTTGCCGGATTTACGAATGCCGCCTATATTGTAGAAAGCCAGCTTACAATTAATTCCGGTAATATAGTGAGCATTGATCCCGGAGTTGTTTTAAAATTTAGAAGGAATGGAATGATAGTAGTCAATGGAGGATTGAAGGCAATTGGGCGCGCTGATAATAAGATTATATTCACTTCCATTCATGACGATTCAGCTTTGGGCGATACAAATAATAATGGTACTGCGACAACTCCCGATAAGGGAAACTGGCGGGGTATTGAATTTGCCCCCATCGCCAGTGATAACGATAATATTCTTAAGAATTGTGAATTTCGCTATGTTGGTAATAATATGTTTAAATGGTCAGTCTGCATTAACAATTGCCGTGTTATCATTGACTCCACACTGATCAATTTTTCGAATACCAATGCTTTGGCAATACTGGGAGATGCTAATCCTGAGATATCAAACTGTAAATTTTATAATCTTGATGATGCCCCGGTCTATATGGATTTATTTTCAAATCCTGTTTTTTCGGGATCCAACAAATTAGTTAATGTGTCGCTTTCAGGTATAAGTATCAGGGGAGGAGAGCTAAGCGGAACTGTACCAATAAGAAGCTTTGCCGGGATTGACACTATAACATATATCCTGAAAGAAAATATAACGGTAAGAGATCAGCTGGTAATCCCTGCAGGTTTAACCTTTAAGGGCGGCGTAACCTGGAATATAAGAGGCAAACTGAATATTCAGGGAACAGCACAACATCCTGTTGTATTTACAACTTTTGAAGATGATGCTTTTGGAAATCCACGGGATCTTCAGCAAAATGGAAATACTAAAGCCTTAAACAATGGCAGTTATTTTATTTTTCATGATGAATCTGATGATAACAGTGTTATAGACCATGCAATATTCCGTTACTCATACAGTATCCCTGTCCAGTTGAATAATGCATCCCCTACGATTCAGAATACGACTTTTGAGAACCTGAATTACGAAGGTTTATCACTGCAGGGTACCAGCCAACCAACTATCAACAATTGTATTTTTAATAATATTTCCTATCCTTTTACAACTTCTTTAGTTACTTATCCGGCTTCCACATCCGCTAATGTTATTTCAGGAACAACAGGCAGGGCAATACGGGTAACAAATGAGACCCTGACCATTAATGTAACTCTCATAAAACATGATTTTGCCGGTATTGAGAATATTCCATATGTTTTTGAAAACTACACTGTAGGAACCGGGGCTGTTTTAACAATAAACCCCGGTGTAATCCTTAAATTCAGGCGAAGTGGCTATCTGTATGTAAGAAAAGGACTTATAGCTGAAGGAGGCTCTACCCCTGATAGTATTATAGTTTTCACTTCTGATGTTGATGATTTTTATGGGGGGGACACCTATGGTGACGGGAATGCTACTCAAGGCACATTAAATTATTGGAGTGGTATTTATTTTTATAACGAATCTATTGATGATAACTGTATTTTAAAAAACTGCGTTTTGAAAAATGGTTCTGTTTGGGTCTCTTCAGTTAGCATGGACAACAAAGGGGCCGTTACTTTGGATAATGCTTCCCCTACAATTGAAGACTGTTTGTTTAAGGATAATTACTGTGCTATTATTTCTAAGAATATCTCCTTGCCTAAAATAAATTCATGTGACTTTAACGGCACTCATCCGAATCAAGGATATGCGGTTTATAATATGGCCACAGGCAATACACTTACTGCCATAAATTGCTGGTGGAACAGTGCAACAGGCCCAAGGCATTCCTCAAATCCGGAAGGGACAGGTGAACGGGTTTCTGACAACGTTGTTTTCACCCCATTTGCAACACAGTTATTTCATCCTGTTCTTGGCGATGTAAGTTTGAACGGAACCATTTCACCTTTTGATGCTTCTCTCACTTTACGACATACAGTGTCAGGCATTGTTCTTACCCCAAAACAGCTTGCTGTTGCTGACGTGAGTAGAAATGGTACAGTTACAGCCTACGATGCTTCTCTTATACTGCAATATTGTGTCAAACTTATCAATCGTTTTGATCCCGCCGCCGGTAAAAAGTCAGCCTCTTTTGGAAATATCGCGGATATTTCATTCTCTGATATCATAAAAGCCCAGGATGAAAATGCTTTACTTGTGCCTCTTAATTTATCCACAGCCAGATCAGTTAAGTCGCTGGAGTTGAAATATCAGTATGACAGCAAGCATCTCAGGTTTTTGGGTATTAATACAGATCAGCTTCCGTCTGGTATTGCAATTGAAACAGGTAATGATGCCGGGGCAGGTAAAATTGCCATTTCCTTAGCTTCTGCCTATGATCTGGATTTCAAGGGCCTTATTTTCTACCTGAAATTTGAACTTGCAGATCCTTCAGTTTATAATTCAAGTCTAAACCTTATTTCTGCCCTGGCCAATGAATATCCTTTAAATACGGAAAACGTTTATTCAGTGCTGTTTTCTGAAGACTTTATTTCCGGAATTAGAAATCCTGATGATACTTATTCTCCATTGATCTTTTACAGGCAGCAGGCAATTAACATTGAATTTATGCTAAAAAGATCAGGCAGTTCAATTGATATTCAGATCAGTGATTTAAGCGGAAGGCTTATTTACAGGAATATTCTGAAAGGCCTGGATCAGGGTTCCCATTCCATTGAACTTCCTTTTATGAATTCCGGAGATACTAAAGCAGGTATATATATAATCCGTCTAAGATCTGATGAATTTAATCATTCACAAAAAATACTGATAAATTAATTTTTTATAATACTGTGATATTCAATTATATTAATAAAATATATAGGTATGAATAAGATAATTAAAAATATATCATCAGTTTTCTTCCGGCTATTATTCCTGTACCTGATCATACCTTTGAATGCATTTGCACAAAATACTGTAGGCTTTAGTATTTCAAATGCCAATGTTACTGAGAAAGACACATTTACAATCACATTCAGGGCTGATACGATTCTCAGTGCTAAAGATATTTATAGCTTTTATTTTGCTTTATCTTATCCGTCTTTCAGTCTTGAATTTATAAGTCTGGAACCTGCCGGAGTTATTTTGGGTTCCTGGGGTTTACCTTCATATAATATCAACATATCAGATAAGATTTATATTGCCGGAGCTGGTGTCGCACCTCTTTCCGGTTCCGGTGATATGTTTAATTTAAAATTTTGTGCAATAGGGGGTGGCGGATCTTATGCAGGCATACAGAATATTACAGCGGAGAGTTATCTTAATGAGGGCTCTCCGCCAATGAGTATAACAGGGTCCCGTATTAATATTGCCAATCGAATTTATCCGGATATTTCCCCAAACGGGGGTAGTATGATGTGGGGCACTACTCAGTTGTTAACAGT
>CAZLXM010000159.1:0-3479 GCA_964563105.1 uncultured Bacteroidaceae bacterium | reverse complement strand
CTCAAACACCAGTGGTAGCAATACTGTGCCGGTTCGACCCCGGCTCCGGGTACAAGTTAATTTAAAGATTGATGGCTATTTGAAGGCAAGATTAAAGAATTCCTTAAGTTTTTCTTTATCTTTTATCTGATATCTGCCCTCAGAACAAACCTTGATTACCTCCGGCAAAACATCAAATAAATCCTCTAAAGCATTTTCTGATCCTGTCACTAAACTATAAAAACTTGCCCCGTCAATCTTTCGGATATGTTCATTAACAGGGCATTTTTCACCTTTATCTTTATCTGAGGGTGTAAATGGTTTATTAAACCGTTCTCCTTTTTTAGGGATAACAGCAACATAATAAGCTGTATAACCCTTATAAATACTAAATTTGGAGCTAACTTGTTTTTCCAATGAATAATATAAATCAGCTAATTTTCCGCCTGAAATTGTATTGTATTTATTTTTTATCTCTGCAATTATTTTTTTATCCTCTGATAATAAATCAACAATACTGCCTACACCCTTATTTGTCCACCCTTTAGAATATCCAAGAATGTTTTGGTGAAAATCGCCAATATGGTTTTGCAAAGTTTTTTGAGCTTGTCTTGTAGTTTCACTTTTTAGCCATGTATCATAATCAATCTCAAATCCTGACATTTCAAAAAGTGCAGCAAACGGGTCAATTATATTTTTACCAAATTCTTCAACCGCAGCCTTTTTTGCATCTTTTGCAATAGAAAGTAATTGGGAAACTTCTTTTTTAAGGTCAGCATCAGAAATCCATTTTAAAAAAGACATGGCTTAAACTTTTAAGTTAAAGTTAAGCAATAAAAATAAACAATATTTTGTAGCACAAATTATAGGATTAATATTGTTTTGGATAAATCTTATTTAAGAACCTTATAATTGAATAACCAACTTCTATAGCAAAGTTAACAGGTACAGCATTCCCAATTTGCTTGTATTGTTGTGATATTGAACCTGAAAAATCCCAATCATCGGGAAATGTTTGTATCCTCGCATATTCCCTGACGGTAAAGGGCCTTGTTTCTTCGGGGTGGCAACGTTCGGTTTGTTTTTGGGCAGGATTGCATGTTAAAGTTAAACAGGGCTCTGACCAACTCATACGTCTTGCCATGCCAGTTTTTCCCCCGCCTAAATAGAAACTCCCGCCCATGTATTTTTTCTGTATATCAATTGGTAAATCCCGCCAATATCCACCTTCTGGAACTAAATCCAAAACATCTTTTTTGCCTTTAGGATATTTAGAACCCGGGGATCCCGGGACATCACAATCAAATAATTCCCCCTTTTTTAATGCATCTTTAAGGGCATAAACTTTTTTAAATGGTTTAGGGAATTCAAACAAGTGTTGGTTCAGATCTTTTCTAATACCAACAATTAGTAACCTTTCTCTTTTCTGGGGGACTTTATAAAAAATTGTTTTAAAAATCCTTGGTGTAATAACATTATAACCAATCTCATCAAGTATTGAAATCATACCTTCAATAGTCCTGCCATTGTCATGGGTCAATAATCCCCGGACATTTTCAGCTAAACAGATTGCCGGCATTGTTTCTTGCACAACCCTGGCAAATTCATAAAATAAAGTTCCTCTTGAATCATTAAGCCCAAGCTTTTTACCGGCATAACTAAATGCCTGGCATGGAAATCCCCCTGTTACAATATCTACTTTTCCTTTAAGGTCAGAAAATGATACATTACGGACATCATCTTCAATAACATTCCAACCGGGACGGTTTTTTCTTAAAGTCTCACAAGCCCAATGGTCAAATTCATTAAGTGCTAAACATTTTATACCTGATTCTTCTAATCCAATTGCTAAACCACCAGCTCCGGCAAATAACTCGATTGAATTAAAATCCCTGTTTGGTATTATTTCATTTAAGTTTTCTGTTGGGGCAAATAAAAAGTCAAGGCTGTCAAATATTTTTAATTGGTCTTTATGATAAACCCTGTAATTACTCATTGGTTCACGAACTGCTGAAAGCTTTCCATTTCTATCCCAACGCCGTAATGTCTCTTTGCTCACTGAAAGTAAATCGGCAACTTCTGCTAGAGAGTAATATTTTCCCATATTATAACCACATTTATCAACATTATACATGGTTACAAATTTAATTTTATTTTCAGGCAATTATAATTAATTTGCATTAAATTATTAACAATTTTCATTTTGAAAAAGTATACTGAAAATCAAATTATTGTACCAAGATTTAATGAAGCTAATGGCTTTTATACAACAAAACAAAGGTCTGAACTTATGGGGAAAATAAAATCCCAAAATACAAAGCCGGAGCTTAAACTCAAAAAGGCCTTATGGAATCTTGGTTACAGATACAGAAAAAGTTTAAAGAAACTTCCCGGCAGCCCGGATATTGTATATTCTAAGTATCAATTAGCAATATTTATTGATGGCGAATTTTGGCATGGTTATAACTGGTCAGAAAAAAAAACAAGAATTAAAACAAACCGGGAATTTTGGATCCCCAAAATTGAACGTAATATTCAAAGGGATAAACTAAATAATCAACTTCTTACAGATGCAGGCTGGCATGTAATCCGTTTTTGGGAGCATGAATTAAAAAATGATTTTGACGGATGTGTAAACAAGGTGATCAGTTATCTGCAAGATGGTACTTAAGCAAGCTCGCAGCTCTTTTTCCCTCCTTTTGTTTAAGCGTTGGCTTGTGCGGGTGTGCAAAATACCCCTTATTTTTGAATTCTTCGATCACTCTATTTTCTACGACTTTAGCATAATGGAACTCAATTTTTAACTATTCTGGATTAATTTGGAAATCAAAAAACGCCTGTAATGAGAAAATTTGGCAAAATTTGGCACTTTTGTTTACCAATTATAGTCAAGGTGTAGAAATTTAATTGTGGACAGATGCATGTGTCCGGGTGCAATAACCATTACAAATTTGTCTTGATTGCAGGATTAAAAGCAAAGAGTGTGAGAAACAACTTACCCATGTTGTCCGTGTTAGGTGGCCTTAGATTTTATACAACATAATGTCTATCTTGATCAAGAATCTTATTGTTACAAAGGGGAAAATGAAGATCTTTGAGTGCTGCATCTTTATTCTTTTAGTAAATACGCTGGATGCCGTGTATTATAAAGAAAACTTTATCACTTTTAGAATAACACAAAACACCTTCTTTTTCATCCGAAAATTTGATGCTAAATTCAAATCCTTTTCCAAATGTTAATATTCACCAAAAGTATACCACTTTTGATGAATATTAGTGGTATACTTTTGGGGTGAAATAAACAGGCATTCGCTGTATTTGGTTACGTACTGATCCGGAGACCTTTAAAAAGCGCCTCAAGGACTTGGAGGCCAAAGTGGCACAAGAGGTTTACATCCTTACTGAAGCACAGCTTTCGGTTTTAGGGAAAGCAAAAGAAGAGAAACAGGCTCTGGTGGCGACCAACCTGCAAGGGATAATCTGACCGACTGGAATGGTCA
>CAZLXM010000158.1:0-3504 GCA_964563105.1 uncultured Bacteroidaceae bacterium | reverse complement strand
AAATGAATTTGTATTGGTAAAAACAAAATGACTTATTCACCAAACCCTAATTAAAGGATACAATTATTCCCCGACATGTTTATTAATGAAAATTGTCCGGGAATATTTTCAAAAAAGTAAAATTGATTTTATTAAAAAGAAATAGAAGATATTATCTGTCAACTAATTTATTTTTTCAATAAATCCCGAATTTCAGTTAATAATACTTCTTCCTTTGAAGGAGCCGGTGGTGCAGGAGGTTCTTCTTCCTGTTTTTTTCGGGCTGTGTTCATTGCCTTTATTACAATAAATATAGCAAAAGCCACAATCAGAAAATCAAAAGTAACCTGCAGGAAGTTACCATAATTAAGGGTAACTGCGGGATCATCACCAATAGCCGATTTCATAACAATTTTCAGATCAGTAAAATTCACACCTCCAACTAATAAACCTAATGGTGGCATAATTACATCATTAACCATAGAACTGACAATTTTTCCAAATGCAGCGCCAATTATAATACCAACGGCCATGTCCATTACATTGCCTTTCATGGCAAAGTCTTTAAATTCTTTCAGGAATTTCATATTATTCTTAATTAAAGGGTTGATAAATCAATTGATCCAAAAAATAATTTAATAAAAAATTAAAATCTCAGATCAATGTTCCAAATATAAAAGAAATAATTAAACAATTAATTTTTCTAATTTAAATTTTTTATAAGTGACTAGCACTGAATTTAATATGATAAATTAGGATTTTTAAAAAGTGATAAATATATTTGTTTCTGTCAAATAAAACTTTTAGTGGCTTATTTCTTTTATAAAACAATTCTTAAATATCTTACAAATGAAAAAAAAATATTATAAACATTTACTAAACTGCATATTTATTACTGCTTTTTTATTTTTTATCTATCCTTCAAAAAATAATATGATAAATGCAAAAACCAGTAATGAAAATATTTCAGGTTCCCAAAACAAACAAAACAATTTTGTTGCTTTGTCAAATGATGATATGTTTAATACCGAACCTCTTGTTTTTGAAAATTTCATACTGATTAACGGACTTGAAATTGTTGACGTAAACCGGCGACGCTTTGTTCAATTAGCTCCCGGATCAAAAAAAGGCCGCGCTGAAATAAATTTTTTTGATAACACTGCAATGTATGACCTTCAGGTATTTTATGTTGATGAATCAAATGGCAGATCAGTTATAAACATATTTATCAATAATAAAAAAATAGGAGATATTAAGCTTGATCTATACAAATCTGATTTAAAAGCTTCTTCATATTCTTCCAGTTATCGTGAAAAAACATTTAACAAAATTAATATTCAGAAATGGAGTAAAATTAGTATTGATTTTTCTGGTGACGGTGATGAAAGATGTCGTATTGAAAAACTCATCCTCACTCCTGCAGGAAATTTTGAAGGATTCCCTGTCAATTTATCAAAACCTTTATCTTTAAGCCTCTTTGAGACTTATGCAGAACAACGGCAGGGCAGGAATATATTCAGTGACTATGTTCAGGAAAAAATAGATAGTTTGGCAGAAAAGAGAAAAGCGGAACTGGCTAAACTCAGAACTCCTGCAGATTGGAAAGCAAGACAATTAGAAACCCGTAAACAACTGCATAAATTTTTTGGTGAATTCCCGGAGAAAACTCCATTAAATGCAAAAACTGTTGATAAACTTGAAAGGACAAACTATACCATAGAAAAGATAATATTCGAGAGCCAGCCAAAATTCTATGTAACAGCGAATTTGTATATCCCCAAAAATCGTGCACTTCCTTTACCGGGAGTTGTTTTCCCATGTGGACATAGCGATGATGCAAAGGCACAGGATTTCTACCATATGACCGGTTTAGGCTTTGCACTTAAAGGATATGTAGTGCTGATTTTTGATCCTATAGGTCAGGGCGAACGTTCAGAATATTATGATGCAGGCACAGGTCAAAATCTGATTAATAAGGGCGTAGATCAACACCATTATGTTGGCAAACCTGCTTTTTTGGCCGACTGGTCACTCTCTGGTATTAGAACATGGGATGCTATCAGAGCTGTTGACTATCTTGTGTCACGCCCTGAAGTTGACAGTACCAGACTGGCTGCAGCAGGTTGTTCAGGAGGGGGGCAGATGGCCCTGTTAATAACAGCAGTAGATGAACGCATTAAGGTATGTGCCGCATCCCATCCCGGTGGAAGTATGGAAAACACCTACTTACCGGGAAGAGACTTGATTGACAGGGAAATACTTAGCCTCATCCCTCCAAGGCCACTCAGAATAATAGTTGGCAATGCATCTGGTGAAGAGCCTGGTCATAGAATAAAACTTGAAGATATGCATCTTTTTTATGAGGGACTCAGGGCAGGGAAGCAAAGCGGAGAGATAGATGTTGTACCTGGTGTCCATTCCATGAACAGATCAAACAGAGAATCTGCCTATGAATGGGTTAATAAATGGATGGATAAGGAGGCTGAAGGAAAAGCAGAACCCTTTCTTGAACCGGAAGAAATTGAAACATTATGGTGTACAGAAAGTGGAAATACTATTCATTCTCTGGGAGGTGAAACAGGTCAGACTTTAATTTCCAAACGTGCAGATCTAATTTACAGACCTGAAACTGATTTAAACAGATTAAAAGAACGTATTAGTCTGAGAACCGGATTCTCATTATCCGAAAATGAAGGAGCACTTAACTTAAAATCTTTAGATATAGTCGCTATAGATAACTACTCTGTCGAAAAGCTTATATACGAAAGTACCAGTGGTATAATTATTCCTTCTCTTTTAATTAAATCTGAAAATATTAAACCCGAAAATCCCGTTTATATATTTGCCTCAGATAAAGGTAAACCAAATTCAATAAATTCTTCATCCCTGCCCTTTTTACTAGCCAAAAATGGTTTCCCGGTCCTGGCATTGGATGTACGTGGCACAGGAGAAACGAGCCCTACCTCTCCAATAGGTTATACACAGTTTACAGGATATAACCCTACACTTTGGCGGCACGATTTACCCGCGTTTCAAAGTGCCGGATTTGGACAAACAACTCTTGGAATGAGGACTTTTGATATCATAAAAGGAATTGATTTTATAAAAAGCCGTAATGATTTATCTAAAAGAAAAATCATTGTTATAGGTGAAGGTCTGGGGGGGCTCTGGGCCCTTATGGCTGCCGGTTTTGATAATCGTATTGATGGTGTTGTCACTGTTGGCACATTACCTTCCTATAAACTAATTCTTAGAAGTAAGTTTTATAATGTATGGGGATATTTCTTTGTTCCCGGAGCTTTAAAAGATTTTGACATTCCTGATCTGTCAAGACTGGTTACTCCAAAACCTCAATTATGGATTGACCCTGTTAATGCAATGGGGAAAAAAGCTGATACACAAACGATAACAACATATATACAAAAGCTCCCAAATTTACAAATTATAAATAGTGACGAAAAAACAGAAGCAGAACTTATAAAATTATTCAGGAAATTATTTAATTAACTGTGAATAACCTGAAAA
>CAZLXM010000157.1:0-3510 GCA_964563105.1 uncultured Bacteroidaceae bacterium | reverse complement strand
ATATTTCCCCAAACGGGGGTAGTATGATGTGGGGCACTACTCAGTTGTTAACAGTTACAAATGCTGTTCCGCCTCTTAGTTTTGCTTCCTCCGACACCAGTATTGCAACTATTGATGCTCAGGGTTATCTATATGCAAAAAATGGCGGAAGGGTTAAAGTCACTGTTACCGATTCTCATGGTGCTACAAAAACAAGTAATGACTTTTTGATTTATCACAATCGTTTTTCAATAGCAAATACGGAAGGTGTCCTTGATATAGATACACGAGTTCCTTTGAATACTACCCCTTTACCTCCCGGTAGTGCCATATTCAGTTTTGAAGGCAACATTTCATTTAATCCATCCCATCTTGAATTTATCGGCCTTGATCCTGGTGGTAGCGATATGATGGTTGAATCTAATCCCGGTATAAATTCCGTTGAGATCGCAGGTGCTTCAAGCAGTGGAATTGAGAACGGGACTATATGTTATCTTATTTTTCGTATAAAAAACACATTGGGATTAAATCAGCAGACTGATCTTACGATATCATATTTTACAGCAAATGAATCGGGTCTTTATTTTACTACTTCAGGTGGTAAGATGAAACGTGTAGCCCAGGCCAGTTATCGTCCTGTGGCAGTTGCAGGTTCAAATTTCAGAGTAAATGAAGGTGATACAGTTACACTGGATGGTTCTGCCTCCTATGATAATGACGGGGATTCACTTAGTTATCACTGGAGTTCTCCTGATGATATAGTTTTAAATGACAGCACTCTTGTCAGGCCCCGGTTTATTGCCCCATTAGTAGATGTTAACACAGATTTCATATTTTCCCTGATAGTTAATGACGGTGATTCTGATTCCGATCCTTCCTATGTAACAGTAACTGTTCTCCAGGTGAATATGCCTCCTGTGGCCAATGCAGGTCCTGACAAAAGCTATTTGGAAGGGAACATGGTTACTTTGGATGGCAGTGCCTCATATGATCCTGATGGCGAGTCCTTATCTTTTCAATGGACTTCACTTGACGGCATTGTTCTTTTTGATCCCCGTAGCCCTGCACCTTCTTTCATTGCTCCTGAGGTTAGCAAAGATACTGAATACAGGTTCATGCTTGTTGTCAGTGATGGTGTTGCCTTTTCTCCGGCTGATACTGTAACAATTACTGTTTTGCATGTAAATAAAAGGCCTGTTGCTTATGCGGGAAGTGATCAGACTGTCAATGAAGGGGCTCTTGTATATCTTGATGGTTCATTATCCTATGATCCGGATGGTGATTCCATTACCTTTTTGTGGAGTGCCCCTTCTAATGTGTCCCTTTCTTCAGCATCCGTATCCAATCCATTTTTTACAGCCCCGCCCGTTCATCTTGATTCTGTTATAACTATATCACTTGTAGTAAATGATGGTTTGCTTGATTCTGAAACGGACCATGTGTTAATTACCATAAAGAATGTTGATATTCTGAGTCATGAGGCACTTATAAACAGTGTAACTCTTATATCTGCTGATTCTGTTTCCATTGATCAGTTATCCAAAGAGATTTTACTTTATATGCCCTATGGATCTGATATAAGTTCTTTGTCTCCTGAATTTGTAATATCTGATAAGGCTGATATCAGTCCTTCGAGCGGGACCAGCCGTAACTTTACTTCTCCACAGACCTATACAGTTACTGCTGAAGATGGCAGGACAAAAAGTGTTTACCGTGTTAGTGTTTATGCTCCTGTTCTTACATTAAGTACCATGTTATATCCGGGCTGGAACTGGTTATCCCTGGGTGTTGAACTTCCGGAGAGAAGTGTAGCGAATGTTTTTTCGGGTTTATCCCTGTCAGATCTGGATTATGTAAAATCTACAACAGCATCTTCAGTTTATTATTCCTCTTCAGGCTGGTTTGGGGATCTTGTTTCTTTACCGGAGAAAGAATTAATAAAGTTTAAAAAGGGTTCATCCCAGCTTTTAAGCCTTACAGGTAAAGAGATAAACCCTTTTCACTCATTAATTCCTGTAATGGCGGGCTGGAACAGGATTGCCTATTTATTGAAAGAGGGCCGTCCCATTAATTCTGCTTTTGATCGTTCTACACTGCCATCAGGAGATATTCTATTAAAGGGCAGGGAAGGTTCAGCAGTCT
Source organism: uncultured Bacteroidaceae bacterium (assembly GCA_964563105.1). Lineage (GTDB taxonomy): Bacteria > Bacteroidota > Bacteroidia > Bacteroidales > CAYVTV01. The sequence goes on along the minus strand of CAZLXM010000157.1, from coordinate 1,389 downwards.
TTTATCCTTTATCAGGCTGGGTTGGGGACCTTGATTCTTTGAAAGTTCTGAATGGTTATATGATGAAGGTTGTTTCAGGCAGTAATATCCGTTACAATTCCGCAGGGGATAATCATAAATCCACACATATTTCTGAGCTGTATTTTACCAGGGATCAGTTATTCTCAATGTATCAGATCCACCCTTATGATTGTGAATTTTCCTGTAATTTAATATGTGATATTGTCAATGACAAGGATGAATATATTGCAGGAAGAGGAGATGTCCTGATAGCAGAGATAAACGGTGTTCCATGTGGTGTGACAGAGGCATCCTATGTTGGAGACCTGGGACGTTATGTTTTCTTTTTAAGCGTTTTTTCAAATTCTATTTCTGAAATAAACTTGCAATTAAAATCACCAGGCAGTCTCAAAGGCCAATACCTTTTGGAAAACTTCATTTTTAAGCCTGATGAGGTTTATGGTGAGCCCTTCAAGCCCGTGAGGCTTAATTTATCAGAATTGCTTAGTGCGAATACGGAAGCATTACTGGTTACAATATACCCTAACCCGGTTTTAACTGATCTTTTCATTTTAACAAAGGATGAGTTAAAAAAGGTGTCTCTTTATAACTCATTTGGGAGCTGCATCAGAATAGCGACGGGGTTTTCCGGTAATCACAATTATATTGACACAAGAGATCTCTTAACTGGCTTGTATCATATTAAAATAGAGACAAATACGGGAATAATTGTGAGGCAGTTCATTAAGTTAAGTAATCCTTAGTTTATAAGTTATTTGAATTTATTAAATCCGGGATTTTCAATAGTTCATTTAAGTGCTCGCAAAAAATATCAATATATGAAAAAGTTAGTTAACGGCATCTGTAAAATTATGCATTCCTTTTTTTCATTTATATCGGATGGCTTATACCTTTTTTTCAAACTTAGGGAGAAAAGTCAAATTAAATTTTTCATGTTTTTATCTCTGGCTTTGTTGCCTGTACTCTCCGATGCGGCCTTGACTTTGCCGGCCATACCGAGCAATAATAATTTAGCCAGGCGTTTTGAGCTAAGTACCGAGATGGCTGTTCGTGTAAAGCTTGGAGACAGCTATTTGCCCAGTGGAGCTTTAATTGCATACATTAACAATGAAATACGGGGCGCCCAGACAGCATCTGTAAGATTCCCTCCCAGCGGAGAAATGATTTATAAAATTTTGATTTTTAACGATGCCGCATCAGGAGACAGCATTAGTTTTAAATATTATGATATTTTTTCAGAGAACATCTATGATATAAGTGAAAAGTTTGAGTTTATTCCTGATTTGGTTCCCGATTATGCAAATCCATTTATTCTGAATGCCTTTTGTCCGCCTGTTGATATTGTTACAGGGATGATCCCTTCAGATG
>CAZLXM010000156.1:0-3613 GCA_964563105.1 uncultured Bacteroidaceae bacterium | reverse complement strand
GTCCTGATAATCAAAGAGCGTTTAACAGTTATTCGGACAGCAGCGTGTCGCACTTGCAGTAAGCGCCAACAGCCCCGTTGAAACCCGGGGTATCGCTGACCCTGATCAGCGGATACCCGCCCAGATTTTTGGGAAACAGTTTGTACAGATCTTCTTTTTCCAAAGGGGTCTTTTCGGCCAGGATCTGTTGCCAGTTATCGCCATAACTCTGTTTGTCAGAATTTTCAGCCATATTATTTCCGGTGTCGGTATTGTTTTGTGCACCTGCACCGCAACTACATATTAAAAACAGTATCCATAAAACAGAAAAGGATATTTTTTTATTTTTCATAAAACAATAATTATAAATAATACTTATTTTGCTTACTCTTTTTGATTTTTTTATTTAGTTTGAATTGTTAGTTCAACAGGCTCAAAAGCCATACATTCCATAGTTCCACTGATGTTTTTTCCTTTTTTGTTTTTTTTGTCATGCATTTCCATATACATCATTAATCCGTCTTCATATTCCTTTGCAGTAGCCTGCATGGCTGGTGGCATATTGGCCCGTTCACTTTTAAATACTTTACCAAAACCTGATTCTACATCTGGAGCAAAGTATATAATGAATTTATAATCATTGTTTTCCATTTTCCTGCCGATACAATCGTAGCCCAGAAATTCCCGGTTCGGCAATTCAGTAAAAGAATAATCCTGATAAATATCAAGATCATCATCATCAAAATCTTCGTCGGCATTTAATTCTGTAGCAAAGGGCGTATCGTTTATAAATGTTACTAATACATTATTCTCCTCATCATATATCATAGTCATTTCCAGACCCGCATATATTTTCGTTCCCATATATGATTCATCAGGGTTAAGATAATAATCAAAATCAATGTCACCTTCAGAAGTTTTCATTTTCAGCCGGTATAAGTAGCTGAAATGATAAGCATCGGGCAAGTTTGACATATCAACTTCTTTTCCTGAGGGATTAGCCAGTCTGTTAAAATCAGGATTGAGCAGTTTGTCCATTACCTGACCAGTTTTTTCGGCTGCTTTATCCGTTACTTTGTCAATAATTACCTCCTTACTGCGCGCAATTGCCCGGTTTTGCAGCTCCCTCAGAAACTGTGCATTTGCCGCCTCCATTCCTGAAAAAGAAATAAGCAGTGTTATGATTAATGTTTTTAAAGTATTCATTTTAAAAAGCTTATTGAGTATTTTAATCTAAAAGTCCGTTTATTATGAAAGTGAAAGTAGCCGGAGCGATCCTTCCGCGTGGAACAACTTCTCTGTTCTGACTATTCACCCAGGTTGCAGCAGGTATCATTTCGAGAGCCACTTCATATTTTCCTTTCGGAAGGTAATAATCCTGAGGATTCCGTTTAGAAACTGGCATTTTCATTACATTTCCCTGTAAAATTGAAACAAGATCAAATGTTTCCACAGGGATGAAAATGTCACCAGGGAGGAATGGCCATTTCTTTCGTGTGCTTGAAGAAATGGTTTGACCATCACGTTTTACCGTTGTTTTTACATCGAAAAGCACAATATCACGATTATTGATACCAGATGCCTTGTATGAAAATCTGATTTTATATTTACCGTCAGTGAAGCTTTTATACAAGTCAACCGGTTGGATTTCTTTAATTCTTCCATCGCGGGGAAAACCAGTTACCGATAATTTTCCCTCAAAAGTTTGTGCTGAGATTAAATTGTTAAACAGCAGGAAAAGGACTTCAGGCAAACAGAATCTTAAATTTTTGACAATAAATTTTGTCAGGCCTCTATTCTTTTCTGATAATTTCTTTTCTTTTTTCATGACTATCTGGTTTTTTGTTAATTCATTTAATTTGGGCTAAGGTATAAGTGCCTAATTCAACAAAGAAGGAACCATCGCTTATTGTCACTTTGTCTCCGGTAGCCGGATTGAAGAGTGTACCTGAAAATGTTCCCTTCGCCTCTGTTTTGGAGAGGCTGGTTATATTCAGCACGGAATCGTCAACGTCCGGGTCAGTGATAAAACTGACAGGCAAATCGTTATCACCCTGATTTATCACATAAGCAATAACTACCCCTAAATTTGAGTTGTCATGTGTATAATAGCCCCTATAGGTTTTTACACCCACCGGATTTTCATCTTCGAGATTAACAGAAAGAGTTTTATCTGAATTCTTTCCCCATGCCCAGAAACCATAGTTGAAAGCAGTGGGCCCACTTTGTCCTATGACTAGATCATTAGTGGTAAATTCTATCAATTGTCCGTCAATTTTGGCTTTCATAAAGTACTTGCTGTTTTTTCCTCTTTGTTCTTCTTCTTCTTCTTGTGTTTCATTTTTGCTGCATCCCGAAAAAGCAGCTGTCAGAATGAGAAAAATAAAAATCAGAGTAGTTGATTTAAAAATCCCATTCAATTTGAGTTTTAATATATTCGTATTCATAAGCTTAAGTTTTATTGTTTAATAAAAATAATTTGCCAGCCAGATTATGGGAGCATTATCTGCCGGATTTGTAATCTTCACTTTATCCGGGAACGCAGCTCTTATATTGGGGTCGGTTTTAAAAACTGACTGTAACTGATATTCTATCAGGTTAAGTCCTTTTTTAAGGTGGATATCATAATTAAGACTCACCTCGACATTTTTTTCATCGTAAAAATTGTTATCGGTGCATTGTTTTTTTAGCTCCAGGTCTTCGGTTACAAGCAAAACTTTGTAAAATGAGGCTTCCACTGCATCGTTATAGCCTTCATTTTCCAACCATAAACGAAGTTTTTTATCGCTTACCGGAAAAAGTGTTCCGGACCATGTGTCATTAGCCCATAGGGCTATAAAGCCGGCGTCGAGTGCAATTTTTAGATCGCCTTCCGGAAAATCATCCGGATTTCTGCAAACAAACTGAAACCCATAACTTAGGTTATCGATGAAAGATTCCATTTCATCTGATGAAAGCAAAGCGCCTGGATTTGCAGACAGATCGATTTTAAGATCTCCGCTGGTATTTAAAGTGCCAATTTTAACCGGCTTTTCAAATCCGAACATTAATAAAACTACATCCATATCGCCTTTGTTATGGGCTGCTACTTTTCCAGTGTATGTTTGTGCCTCTACTGAAATAATAAGTGCCGACTTAATCAATAAAAAAGTTATAATTCTCATTTGAACAGCTTTTTTTGATTATTTTAAGTTTAAATAATTATTTAAAAAAGAGAAGGAGGTCTTAAATTCTTAATATCTGATAAAAATACGCTTACACTTTACAATTGCAAACCTCAATGAGTAAATGGTTGTAATTTGATGGTGAAAATTAAACCTGAATGAGTTATTAAGATTTTTGGAAAGAAAAAGTCTGATTAATATATTTTATGAAAGCGTTTTAAAATTTCATCCCGGCTGTTTCGTGATACCGGAATAATACTGCCATCGGTCATTAGTAATTCGCCTCCGGCACGTTTTAAATATTTTTTAACATGCTGAAAGTTAATCAGGTATGATTTGTGTATTCTCAAAAAATGGCTTGAAGGAAGATTTTTTTCGAAGTGTTTAAGGGTTCTGCTGGCCACAATTTTATGGTCTCCGGTAAGGTAAAGCTCACAGTAATTGTTGTCTGATTTGCAATAAATAATTTC
>CAZLXM010000155.1:0-4612 GCA_964563105.1 uncultured Bacteroidaceae bacterium | reverse complement strand
TTACAGCAAGCTCGGCAGGAATGACAGGCTCAATATCTTTTGTCAATGGATCATCACCCAGAATGTCACGTTGCATAAAATAATGAAGGAATAAATCCGGGCCCGGGTTTACATCCAAAGTAACGGGGAAAAGCGGCTTTGAAACGGTAAGATTTGTAAAGGGATCTAGATAGGAAAAAGAACCTCCAAAAGAATAACTCTTGGGAACTTCGGGTGCTGCCCCTTTCTCAGGAATGAAAAGTATGGTAGCACTGCCCTTCTGATCTGCACCCAGGGAACCCGTCCCGTCAATCCCAGTAAGAATATCAAGGGCTTTTGTTTCAATATGAAAAAGATCATTACAAACTAAACCATTTTCATCCTTTACCTCAAGCTTAAGTTCAATATCTTCCATTGCAGTCGTTTTATTTCCATTATAAATGGTAAGGGTACCTTCGAAAGCTTCACGCGTCATAACCATTCTCTGTTTGATCTGGATAGTCACAGCAGCACAGATGGATTTTCGGCCTGTTTCAGCCTGATCATAAAGTGTTAATAAACTTTGTATGAGCATATCATTGACAGAGCTAAAGCCACGCTGAGATGCATATTGCTCTATTTCATCATATTTTTCTGAATAAGCGATCAGTTTATTATAATCAATTATATCAGGATATTCTTCATCAGGTGAATAAATACCAAGATCCCAGGCAATAAGTGTATTGTTCCAGCGTTCTGCCCAGGTAGTAATCTCCTCATCAGTGATATCACCCCCGCTCATACTAAGTTGGAGACTAAGCAGATCAGCAGCTTCAACGGGTCTTTTTTCCGTGATAAATACATCTATTGCTTCGGCGAAATCAAGAAAACCAATTTTTGACTCCCAGTCAAGACTGCCCATATATTCACTTATCCAGGATTTTTCAGCATCATGATTTTCAATTATCTTTTCCAGATCTTCAAATGCTTGTTCTATAATTGGCGGAACCTTATTTGTGTTAGCAGAGTTCTTTTTAAATTCAAATTTTAAATTAAAACAGTTTCTTACAGTTTTAATGAGTTTTACTATACAATCATAAAATGGAACAAACCCGCCGACACATCTCGCAATCTTTTTAAAGGTGCCATCCTCGTCCTTAACAAATATTTTTATACAAGAACCGACACTTTTTATAACCCCTAAAACAGGGATCAAACTACCTGCAACATCACCAAGACATTCTTCCAAAGCATCATTAAGTACATTTATACAAGGTTCACAATCATCTTCTTTTTCTGAAATAGGGGGATAATATTTACTCCTCGCGGGACCACCTGGTCCTTCTGATGTTCTGCTGGGAGACAGAGGTATTATATAGTGTTCGGACTCCAAAGTCTCTCCTGAAGGCGTATAATATGTTTCACATACTCTTCCTAAATATTTAATATCAAGTAAATTTTTATGCCATTGGCGATCATCCCCGCAATAATAATGATAAATGGTTAAAACTATATCTGAACAAATTTCCGTTCCCCCTCCCCCTGCACCAGAACCTGATTTTTTTAAACCCGAATCTTTTCTCTTCATAACCACAGGAACCTGAATTTGCTGTTGTGCCAGAAGGTCCATCTTTGAGTAATTTGTAACGAATTCATATTCGGGATCTCTTGTCGGAAAAATAATTTCAACATCTTTTGCAGTAATAAGGCCTTTATTGGTAATTGTTACAAGAAAAGGAAAAGTCTCATCATTGAACAACTGTGGCATTTCTTTAGGCATTTCAACAACTATTACCGGAACAGGAACATTTGTTTCATATTCCATTACCAGTTCTACCTCATACCTGTCTTCTATCTCTGTACGCACAACCTCCCATGTATAACTGATCGCCTGGAAACCTATAAAGATCTTCTTATAATTTACTCTTCCGGGATCAATAAAAATAACATTCTGATAACTTTCATGTTTTTCTGCATCAATGGTTATCTTATATGCACCTTCCTGGAGTTTATCAAAATAAACGATCCCGGTGGAATCAGTAAATCCTTCAGCAATGATCTTACCATTGAAAGGATGCCTTATTACAACATGGGCTTCTTTTACATGAGGTGCTTCTTCAGTGAAATAGGTATATTCATCTATAACATCAACCATCAGACTGCCCGTCTCTTCCGAAACAGTTTCTATCCTGAATGGAAGCATAACTCCGCTTCCATATGTGCAATTAATGGCAATGCTGCCTGAAAGCGGAGTGTTTAATGGTATATCATCTTCTGTTGTCAGTTGCAATACTACTGTTGCAGTATCGCCTGGCTGCATATCAGGTATAGAAGCAGAACTAACAAGGCTAATCCAGTTTACATCAGGAAGGTTAATGCTGACTTCTCCGGTTTGACCAGCACCATTATTATATAGTGAAAACTCATATAACCTCGGCTTACCTTTGGCAACTGTTGTATTTATACTTACAGGATCTGTCTTAAGCTGGCCCTGAAGGGCCTGGCAATAATAATAAGCAGGAAAGTCAAAAGACACACCTTCATCAGAACTAACCTTCAGGCTGATTTTCTCATAATCCGTGCCGGCAGACAGTTCCGTTGCTTTTAAAATATAATTAAACTGCCTCGTTTCTGAACCGCCAAGAACAGTTATGGTGTCAAAGGTAAGTTCACATCCGGCAGGCAAATCTGACACCTCCACTACCAGATTGTTTAAAACAGCATTGCTCGTGTTTCTTATACCCAGTACCCCCGTCTTGATTTCACCCATCTTTATATCCCAGATAATATTACCTCCCTTTTCCTTCTGTAATCCCGGAATATTAAAGGAATCCTGCGCAACTTTTAAATCCTGGCCCGGATAACAGGCTCCTGTTACATAAAAACCACTTTCACTTTTTAAAGGAATAAACTCAGTGTTGAATGCCCCGGATTCATTAGTCTTAACCTGTAAAACACGTCTTGTGCCATTTACTAGAACATAAACATCAAGATCAACATCAGGGGCAGGCTGATTATTACCCTTATATGCAAAACCATGAATGGGAACATTGCTACCCTGAAGATAAATATCACCTTCAACTATAGCCCTTGCAGAGTATTCAGGCAAAATTTCAATCGCTAAAGGATCAGAAGTATTATTGCTATAAACAAGTTCAGTAAGTGTATTATCAGGATTAGCCCTGGCAATGATCTTATAACTACCCGTTAAAGAAGGTAAGGTAACACTCCTGACAAAATTGATACTATCACCAATTAATAAAGGATAACGGGTCTCAAACTGACCTAAAAAAATGTCATTATCATCCAATAAATCATTCCCGGATAAATAAAAACCAATCTTTACTCCCGAAGGGGCAGTTAAATACCCGGAGTTAAGCAGCGATCCCCTGATCTCAAGTGAAGTACCTGAAACTGCACTATCAACACTAAGGCTGACATGACGAAGGTTAAGATCAGGCTTGTTTAGATCAGTGACAAATACATAGCAAAAACCGGGGGCAAACTGAGGGGCACCAGCCTGAATACTTACCATCTGATCTCCGTCATTGATATTATCATCTATCGTATTTATGGGAACAAGCACAGATTTCTGACCTGCAGGTATTACTGCCGAAGACCGGATTTCAACTTCTGTTGTATCATTGTGCTGAATGAAAACTTCCAGAGGATTTTCAACAGAAGTATTACGGCTGATCGTAAGATAACCGGCAGGGCCCCTGCCTTCAAACAAAGATATGGGATCAACTGTAAGTGTAAGCGCAGGACCATCATTATCAGCTATAACAAGTGAATCCTGAACAATACCACCATTTTCGGCAGATGTGCCGCAATTACAGGAAGAAAGGTAAACCGAACCGCTGATAACAACCTTTCTGTATCCATCAACCTGATCATTATCTATTACGCCAATATTGAACTTTGTTTCTGAAGTGCCGGCTGGTAAACTGACACTTGAAGGATAATATAAAAATCCGGATGGAGAATCACTTAAAAGTACACGGATGTTATCATTGCCTTTTATACGGCGAATAACACCATAGGTGGCATAAGCACCCGCTGACTCGGAAATGGTATCTGAAAGTATCGACAGCTCAACCTCAGGAATATCATTGTCTATAACTGTCAGGCTGGCCTGAGAGGAAACATAACCCGAAGAACTGGTAGAAATAATAACTTCTGTATTCAATTCCGGAATCTTGTCATCAATGGCAGTTACAACCACGATTTCAGATGCGTTATTTGAAGGAATACTGACAGTTGACGGTAATATCAGCTGGCTCGTCTTATTTGCTGAAAGATTAACATTTAAAGGCTGATCTGTAACAAGATCACGTGTAACTGTCAGCAGAACTGATTCACCCTCGGTAACACGGGTAGTATCAAACTGAATAATCAGCGAAGGAACTTCATCATCCAAAACTTGAAGAATACCTGTAACATCAGGATAGCCGGATGCAACAGCCTTTAATGTAACATCCCTTGTGCCATCAAGCAAGTCATTGTTAACAGGGTTTAAATAAAAAATAACTGATGAACTGTTAGCAGGAATCAAAACTGTGGAGGGAACTGTTACCTGGCCGGAGGGTAATGCCGAAAATCCCACTGAAAGGGAATTGCTGTAATCACCACTCCTGGAAAGAATAAGACGCAG
>CAZLXM010000154.1:344-4678 GCA_964563105.1 uncultured Bacteroidaceae bacterium | reverse complement strand
ATCATCTGGTTATTATACATGGGGATTTAATGATATTACCTGTCCCCCCACATCGATGTATGCCGCATATAATATGATCTCAGCCCCAAAAAAATTATTTCTTTATCAGGAAGCAGGACATTGGATATTCCCGGAACAAAGAGAAGACCTGAATAAATGGCTGATAAAAAAGTTAATAGGAGAATAAACGAAAACCACTTACTTCACCTAAATCACTAAATACAACTGTAAGAGGTAATCCTTTTGATTTAATGACCTGTATATCTATTGGCTTTCCTTTCAGGATGCCTTCCTGATGGATCTTTCCGGTATTGTCCATTGCCAGTATCCTGCCGTCTTCACAGGCTACACAAAGCCACGTTATTTCAGTCTCCTTAATTATTTTAACTATTGTTGGGGGGCTGGATAATGATTTTGACCATATTTTCTGTGCTTTGTGATCCAGTGCATTCACAAAACCAGATGAAAGACCAACAACTATTTCCTGTTTTCCGTCCCCGTCAATATCTCCTACGTCCATCATTCTGATATTTGTCCGTTCGCCAATTATTCCCGGGCCAATCTGTGTATTGAATAAGGGCTTACCATCTTCATCATAAATTGTTACCCTGTTCCAGGTACCATTTATTGCTGAGACGATTTCCTTCCTTCCATCACCATTTAAGTCTGTATGGAAATTATCATATCTGTTCATTGCTGACCAGCCGTTAACAAATGTATGACCACCTGGAACATTATTATAACCACGACTTGTTTCCGACATAGTTTGACTGTTGATCACCGCAAAGGTTGGCCAGTCATTGCTCCACCTGCCTACCAGTAAGTTTTTGCTTCCATCAGTCTGGTCAATCATAAGAAAACGACGCCCAGGGCCCCAAAATACAGGTATGCGCTTAACGAGGCTGCCATTTTCATCCAATATTTCCAAAGTGCAGGCACTGCCAACAAATACCCTGCTTTTCCCCTTATCAAAAACTCCGCTGTAAAGTCCATAGATACCCGGATATGCTGATTTAAACCAATAAGGCTTGCCTGCTTCATATACCGCCGGGTCCATTACTGAAGTAAATTCCCATTTTTTGTTACCCTGTTTATCAAAAGCTACAAGCTGCTCATCAACACAACCTGCCAAAAGCAAGCTGTGATCAGCCCACCAGTGCAAAACACGGATATCTCCTGATGTATTCATTTTTCTAATCTCCTTTCCTTCACCATCCATGATTACAATAGTATTGGCAACAGCTGTACATATCATATCTTCATCTTCTGAAGGAATTACCTCTGATGTTGCCGGGCGTCCGTGAAGCATAGTTTGCATGACAGGGACCATAACAGGGGAAGATGGAATTGTTGTTGTAACTTCTTTTGGGATTTGATCATTGTATATCTTCTCTGCCAGTTTATTACAATTATAAAGCTGAGCTAACAGTTTTTCACGGATATCAGTTGATAATATTGCCTTTTTGATATAATTCCTTCCCGGAGATATCTCAAAAATAAAATTTCCATTTAATTTTCTGCCTTTTATATTTTTTCCATTAAGGGTCAATCCGGGATTATTAACTGCAAGTTCCAGTTTAACCGGCACTGTGTTAATCAATTCCATATTTCCGGTATCGAAGTCCCAGTCAATAGTTACAGGGGTATCAGATTCAGCCAGAACATAACCAAAGCCTGCAGAGCTTACCCTTTGTCCATATAATGACTTCCCGCTTAAGATCATTAGCTCAGCGCTATTATCCATATAATCGCCTGCCACAGCTATAGCAGGCTCCGGTAAAGAAAGCGCAACAACATTATTCGATAATTTCATGCAGGCCAAATCACCCTGATTTCCGGTTTTATTCTGTCCAAGTAGGTAAAAGAACTTGATATTTTCACCATCTTTCACATTCTTACTCCAAATCATGGATATATTTCTTTTTCCGGTTATATGCATTATATCTGAGGGATGTAACTCATGGCTGTTTTTTGAAAATTTTCCATCCGGCTCAACCTCAATATAATTTTCCTTCTGTATCCATGATCTCCGGGGAGTTTCCCAGTTAGTCTCAACCCTTATAAGCATTTCTGCATCTGTATTCTCCGGATTGCCGGAGCGGAATGTAAGATCATCCATAATCAGAACATAATTGCATGTTTTTTGAATAAGTGATCTTTGCCAGTTTGTATAAGGAAGGTTAGGGACCCTGACCACGGCTACAGCAACATTTTTTGTAGCTTCATGATATAAAAGTGCTGCATCCATAGGCACAACAGGTTCTACCATACCATCCGCACTGGTTATCACCTGATTATTAAATCCTTTAAGGAGGGTTTCCCCGTTAAGGCGTAATTCAATTATGGAATAAGTATGATAAGGATTCCGGTATGCCCCGTTATATCCTTTAAGGTGTATATAATCTCCACCGGAATCAGGGGCACTCCGAAAACTCATGTTCTGAAATGATTGTTCAAGGCTAAAGTTAGTATTTCTTCTTTTCCACATTTCTTCCGGCATGTAATTAATCGTCCATTTACCAGTCAGATCAGCCGGTAATGCTGGTTTTATATGATCCTCAGGCCAGAAAGACTGTCCGAGGCGAAAAATATCGGTATCCATACCTGTTCGTTCCCTATAGCTTATCCATCTTCCATCGCCGGTAAGATATACAGCTTTGTTAAAGAAGTCCAGTGCTGCAGAATTCAGGTTGCCATCAGGTACAAGTCCTGAAATTAAAACTTCCTGGCCCCGCAATAATTCCGTGAGAACCCCATTTTCCAAAGGTTTACGGTCACCAGTAAGTATCATGTATGTAAGCACAGGGGCAATCCCGGTACAATACCAGCCCAGGGCGTCAGCTTCACCCTCAACGTAAGAATGTTCATGTAAAGATGCAAAAGCCAGCTTTCCTGCCCGTTCTGCCTGGGCCCATAGCGGAGAAGGGTAATATTTGTTAAAATAACGACCAAGTGAATATAAGGATAAGGCTGACCATTGTCCATGCCGTGGCCCTACCCGGGAAGGGACACTATTAATACGATATGTATTTTTATCAAACGGGGTAGTCCCCTCGTGGTCAAGGCGCCTGGCAAATGCATTTGTTATATCAAGGCGTTCATTGTCAGTAAAAACAGGGCTTTCTTCAATGATATCCCAAAATAAGATTGTCATTGTTGCATTATAATGATAAGGTCCGGCCAGGGGATCATTCTTATTTTCTATTCTTTCCCCGTCAATCTCATCAATCTCTTTTAATGCCTGTTTATCCGGAAAAGAAAGCCTGACCACTTCCCGTGCATGAAAAGGGTTACCTGTCATATAATACATTGCCATCCTTTTGCTGATACTGTTCCAGCCAAAGTAACCCACGGACCCGTAACCTTCGGAAGCTTCCCATGTTTCGAAATCTCTTATGTCTGACGGGATTTTTAATCCATCGCCAGGTTTGGTTAACATAGTCCAGGAAAGAGAAAGGTTTCTCCCCCGAAAGGCAGGTAAGGATTTTAAATGATCGGCAAATGCTTTTACACCTGATGCAACTCCATCTTTATCACTACCACCTACAAGAACTGCACTGAAACCATTTCCAAAAGGATCATGGAGTGTGCGCACAGAGTATCCATTTTTACCGGGATATTTGAGATCCATGAGACTATAAAAACGGTCATATAAATCTGACGATATTTTGGAAGTGGAGCGATTGCCTAATATTATGAGATTATTAACAAAGGGGATACGTGCACGGCTATCTGTATCGGAAATAATTATTAACTTAACACCTGTCAGATTTTTAATCGCTGACTGTAATTCTTTTGCAGCAGAGATGTATTCGTTCGGGGTGCAAATAAAAGATGACGGTGACCCTTTTGATACCAGGAAAATTTCAGGATGTATATCCTTAAGTTTATTATATTGCGGGATAATAAGTTCGGGAATGCCGGGCTGAATCAAACCCTCATCTTTTACTTTTTCATGTTTATACGGTTTAAAGGTGGTGAAAAGCAAGATTGTCAATATAAGGGATATGATTTTCATAGTTATAAGTTTAAGTTAAATTAAAGCGGCCGGGGGGGTGTTAATACAAGAATTTTATATACCATAAAATACTGAAGCACTTTAGTCCTTGTATTAATAAGTTAAAAAAAGTCTTTTATTCATTCTATTTAATAATGCATTTTAAATAGCAGGAATAACACATATATAATATATTAGCAAAATATATTTTAACTCAATCCGGAAGGAATCCGTTTATTTTCCCATCTTCCATGATAAGGACAGGAACAGGCCCTTCTGAAGTATGCATAATCTACAGATCTGCCGGTTTGCCAGAAACCCTCCCATCTCTTATTTT
>CAZLXM010000154.1:0-334 GCA_964563105.1 uncultured Bacteroidaceae bacterium | reverse complement strand
TCCAGTTTGCTGAACCCTGTCCGGAAACAACTTTCGTAACGACCGGGGGACTTGAAAATGAAACAGACCATAATTTCTTTGCATGGCAGTCCAATGCATTAACATAACCTGAAGAAAGAGCCACAATAATTTCATATTTTCCATCTTCATTAATATCCCCTACATCCATCATTCTTAGGTTAGCCCGGGGTTCTTTAAGGCCGGGGCCAAATTGGGCGTTATATAACGGATCCCCTTTTTCACTATAAATGCTTATTCGGTTCCAGGTACCATTTATTGCTGAAACAACTTCCCGCTTTCCGTCAGCATCAATATCAATTAGGAAGTTATCAAA
>CAZLXM010000153.1:0-5190 GCA_964563105.1 uncultured Bacteroidaceae bacterium | reverse complement strand
AAGATATATTGCGGGGTGGAGCAGTTGGTAGCTCGTTGGGCTCATAACCCAAAGGTCACAGGTTCAAGTCCTGTCCCCGCTACTAGAGAAGGCCCGAAAGGGCCTTTTTTGCTAAAACACTATTTAGCCTGTTGGGCTCATATCCGCCGGCTGGCGGACACAGGTTCAAGTCCTGTCCCCGCTCCCTATTTGGCTCGTTGAGGCCTTTTTTTTATCTTTGCATTTTTTAATTTTTTTCAGTTAAACCAGTTAAGCATCAAATATCAACATATTAAATTTATTCGAGTGAAATACCCAAATCTTATTTTAATAATCCTATTTTCATTTTATATATTGTCCTGTAAAAAGGATGATGAATTTAGTATCATAAATCCATCTTCAACATTAGTTGAAATGGAAGGTGAGGGAGGGCAAACAGAAATTATTTTTACCGGGGGAAACTGGAAAATTTCGGGAGTAATCAATCTAAACGGAAATGTGAATATTTCCGGAGACAGTTATTCTATTAATGGTAATCCAATTTTTAAAAATTATACCTTAAAACTTGAAGATTTAGGAAGGCTTGAGACTCTGTGGGTTAATAAAGGTTTCAGTATTATCCGAAACACATTCACTTCCCTTAATATAATAGTAAAAGAAAACAGTACAGGGGAAGATTTTAATTTTGTTATTGTTTTAGAATCAGAAAAAGAATTAAAAGAAATTGTTGTAAAGCAAAAGAAATCTCAGGGATACCGCTTTAAGAGCATTGAATATATGTTAATGCCTGGAGACGGAGATTCTGTTTTTGTCAAACAAAATGGCAGCTTATCATTTAATATCTCATCACCGCAAGAGTTATCCTTTTCACCTTTTTATGGGATTAACAGAAATTCTTATTTCGGTAGTTCTGAAGACGATGCATTTATTTGGACAGAAGCCGATTCTTTAATTGTTGAAGTTCCTTCAGGGATTTCGAATGGCGAAATTTATTATAACGGGGACGAGTCTGTATATACAAATTTATTAACAAGTAAGGGGACCGGATTTATTGATTATACTATAACTGTTACTGTTCCTGAGGGGATATCAAAATTTTCTGTTGAAGTCCAATATCGAAGGACTAAAGTTTCCTATATTTTATATTTACTAAATAACAGGACAAATCAGGAAAAAGTAATAAAAGGAAAATGGTTTGAATTTGCACCGACAGGGAATTATACAATTAACCGGGAAAATTAAAATAGAATAAAAACAAAAAAAGAAAAGAAGTAAAAATCACATTAGGCCCGATTAAAAAACTGACCTTAGTTGGCCTAAAATATAAAAATGTATGCTTTAATCCAGCTTTTCTTTTTCGATATCAGTCTGATCTATCCATCCGGCCTGCAATTTCTCACCTGCCATAAAACGGTTATAAAAATTACGATTTGCCGGTTGTGCGTACTCATAATTTTCAAAAATATCTCCATTCCCCAGCATTCTTGGATCACCCTGTGATTTAAGTTCAGTGACCATAAGGTCAAGTAATTGATTTTTGATTCTGCTATGTCCGGGATCTGTGGCCAGATTTATTATACATTCCGGATCTTCAAGGATGTTATATAATTCTTCTCCTGGACGTTTTCCGAAATTTAAATTCCAGTAATTACTGAAACCCTTAGCCCTTCTGTCGTTAAGAATCCAGGATTTTGTTGGAGAACGGTCACAGTTCATATATCCGGTTTCGGGATTACCGGCAGGCCAGCGTTCAGGATGGGCATTCATTATGTAGAGATAATTATCATTTATAATGGCACGAATTGGATAACCTTTATCATCAGGCCTTCCCACATCATGTCTTTCTTTTCCTGTTATCATATAACTACGGCCTTTTGCTTTTTTCTTATTATAGAATAGTGGTAACAGGCTTTTCCCTTCAATATTTTGCATTCCGCTTTTGTTTTCATTTATTCCTGCTGCTTCAAGGAAAGTAGCAGAGAAATCGGTAAAACTGACAAAATCATTTATTATTCTCCCGGGATTTTTAATACCTTTTGGCCACATAATTGCCAAAGGCATGTGATTGGAAAATTTATAGGATTGCCCTTTAATCCTTGGGAATGGCATTCCATTATCAGCTGTAACAATGACAATGGTATTTTCAAGCATTCCGTTTTCTTCTAGAAGTTTAAGCATTTTACTCAAATGCATATCAAAATGTTCAATTTCAAAAGCATAATCCAGCAAATCATATCGTACAGTGTCATTATCAGGCCATATTTTAAAAACTTCGTCAACATCAGAAAGATTTTTGTTCCCTTTATTTACGCCTGCCATAAATTCATAGGGTCTGTGAGGTTCAGTACTTCCATACCAGAAAAAGAATGGTTTATTATCGGGTTTTGCTTTAAGAAAAGCTTCAAAGTTTGCAGCATAATCTATATTGGAGATAAATTTTGCCGGTGGCGGTGTTTTAATATTACTGAATGCAGGCCCTGTAAGTTCACGGGGCTTTCCGTTCACTGTTCCGGGATTACCCGGAGCCCAGCCTTTCCCCGTATAACCAATGAAATAACCATTTTCTTTTAAGCTTTCGGGAAAGGTTTTAAATTTTGCGGGAAAATCAGGAACATGATTTGCAGCTTCTTCAAGTTGCCAGGAGTTCCTTCCGGTAAGAATACATGATCTTGAAGGGGCTGATTTGGCATTTGGTGTAAAACCTTTGTTAAATAATAAACCCTCACTGGCTACACGGTCGAAAGCGGGTGTTTTAACCCATTTACATCCATAAGCTCCTGCATGTGGGAAAGATTGGTCATCAGAGATGCAGAATAAAATATTAGGGCGTTGCCGGACTTGTTTATTTGAATTACAACCAGTTAACGCAATCAATAACAGAGGAGATGAGATTAAATAATTTATTTTCATAAGAATAGATTAATTTCAATAATATGCTAATTCAAGAATGGATACTTATTCAATATTAAAGATCATAACTAAGAGCATGAAAATTAATAATTAGTTGAGTTTTTCAGAATTTGACTAATATTTCTAATAAAAATAACTGATATCAGATTTTAAAAACAGGCTTCAAAAGATTTTATAATTAAAAATATCATTAAATTATTTAAATCAGATTACTATTTATTAATAAATCAGTGATTATTAAAAGAATTTATTTTAAGAATACTTACCAAAAGTAAAATTTTTTAATAAGTATTCAATTTTTAACAGTTAGATTTTATTTAGAAAAAGTAAAATCTTTATAATAAGCTAAATTAAAAGATTCAGATTTTAAAACGGAGAAAATAAAGTTTTTAACGAATGAAAAAATATTTAATAAATCATGATTTGAAGTGATATTAAATTAGGAAAAAAACAAAAGTTTTAATTATTTTACAAATTCACTATTGGTTTTTCTAATTTTTAAGAAGAAAGTTTTTAAAAGACGAAGTTCATTTATTGTCTGAAAAAATTTACTTAATTATTAGTTCCTGACCTGTTGTAACGAATTAGTTAAATAAACAAATTATGGAAGCTATAAACATACAGGGCACGATTAAAACTCCTACAATTTTTACAGATCATAACAGAGGTATTATTGAAATTAAAGGTCGCTCAAGTCCTGAAAACTCATCTAATTTTTATAAGCCTTTAATGTCATGGATTGATAATTATATTAATATTGCTCAGAAAAAAACACTTATCAATATAAATCTCGATCATTTTAATACAAGCTCGTCTAAATGTTTTCTGGATATTTTCCGTAAACTGGAAGCACTTAGGGAAAAAGGCAAAGAGGTTATGATTAACTGGTATTATGAATCTACGGACGCAGGAATGCGGGAAGCTGGTGAATCTTATGAGAGTATGGTAGATATTCCTTTTCAGTTTATTGATTATTAGTTTCGGAATTAAATAGTGATACTAAAATTAATTTTATTTTTATTGTCTGAATTTTTAATATAGAAAATAGATAATTCAAATTTAAATATTTTTTATCCGGAAATGAATATTAAAAATTCTTTTTCCAATTGTTTTTATAAATCATATAAATATTCATTAACATGAAAAAAATTTTTGTCTTCAACATTTTTTTCTTCATTTTCAGTTGGATTGTTTCAGGGCAAAGCGGAAAAGTATTTGATGATCTTTCCATGAATAGTTCTATTTTGAACGGTGAACGTAAATTTGCGGTTTATCTGCCTCCTGACTATGATATCTCACAAAGAAGTTATCCCGTTTTGTATTTATTACATGGTTCAGGCGATGACCAATCCGGATGGATACAATTTGGAGAAGTACAATTAATAGCTGATAAAGCAATTAAATCAGGCAAGGCTACTCCAATGGTTATTGTTATGCCGGATGCCAACACTGGTCGCCGTGGTTATTTTAATGATATTAAAGGTGAATGGTTATACGAGGATTTCTTTTTTAAAGAATTTATTCCTTATATTGAAAAAACATACAGAATAAGGAAGGAGAAACGTTATCGTGCTATTTCCGGCCTGTCTATGGGAGGAGGAGGAACATTTATGTATTCTTTGCATCATCCTGAATTGTTTTCATGTGCCTGTCCTCTCAGTGCTTTTATTGGGGATCTTACTTTAGATGATTTTAAGAAGAAAAATAAAAATAATCTTACTAAATTATCAGAATCTGTTATTAAGAACTATTATGAACATCATAATGCTTTGTATTTAATAAGAAATATGCCGGTTGATGATCTGAAGACTATCCGGTGGTTTATAGATTGTGGAGATGATGATTTTTTATATGAAGGGAACAGCCTGATTCATATTGAAATGAGGAAAAGGGGGATACCGCATGAATTTCGTATCAGGGATGGAAGTCATAACTGGTCTTACTGGCGTGAATCTCTACCTGTCGTATTAGAATTTGTTTCAGGGTCTTTTCATAAGTAATCAGGTTTATTTATTTCTGCATTTAAAGATGTTCCAGTTTAACTTTTGACAAGCTTATATTTAAACTAAATTGCCTATATTACAGATATCACGGAATTATTTATAAGCAGGCTTTTAAGACAAACTATATATCCTAAGATCAATTTATTAAAAAACATGAAAAAAAATAGGTATTATTCAATTTGTATGGGTGCTATTTTGTTAGTAACCCTGTCCTGCTCAAAAGAGCAAGTATATAAAGTTGAGGAAATCAATGATTCTGGTTTTCTCTTATATCCTCCTCCTGCTCCTGTAAATCCTT
>CAZLXM010000152.1:0-5321 GCA_964563105.1 uncultured Bacteroidaceae bacterium | reverse complement strand
TCCTGAAAAATAAAAAATATAATTTAATGAATCCTGCTTTGTGGTTGCATCAATTATTCTTGGATCCATATATGTATAAATTGCCTGACTTCGGTTGCCACCATCAGAAATACTTGGCCCCATTGAAACGGCATAAGTATCATATGAGATATTTGCGGAAACAGATAACCCCGGGGTTATAAAATCAAGTTTCTGTAATAATTTAATATCAGTACTAACTTGTCTCCTGTTTGTAACCTTTACACCACCTTCCTGGACAATTGCCACAGGATTATTCAGGTTTATATTAGCAGGGTCTTTTCCATAATTACCGTCGGGATACATTACAGGAAAAGCGTCGGGTGCAAGTTCAAAAACACCCCGCCAAACGTGAGCATAACTATAAACTTGATCCATAACACTCGCAGTAAAATCAGAACCGGTTCCTTTTCTGGAACCTAAGAATCCGCTAAGATTAGTAGATAAAATAGTGGATTTTGTCAGGTTGAAATCAAGATTTCCCCTAAAATTGATTCTGTCATAGCTAAATCCAGGTTGATACCCTCTTCTTTCGTTATATTCTGATTTTAGTAAGTCACCTTCTGTAGCATATCCAAGAGATGCAAAATATTTTGCAAAATCTGTTCCACCACGTAAATTTAAATTAAAACGAGAGTTGGGGGCCCAATTCTTGAACATAACTTTTTCCCAGTCAATATTTGGATATAGATATGTATAAGGATCTTCCTGGGGCTTTTTATAACGATCCATTATTTCCTGGGGAATAAAGTATTGCCAGCTTGCTTCATTTGTGGAAATTTCGTGTTTGACAGCTGTATTTCTGTAACTTTGTGCAGAATATGCCTCCATAACTTTTGATATCCTGGAAATATTTTTAAAGCCGGTGTTAGCAGTAAATGTTAAGGCGGGTTTACCTAATTCTCCACGCTTTGTGGTGATAAGGATTACCCCGTTTGCACCTTTTACTCCAAAAACTGCAGTTGCTGATGCGTCTTTAAGAACTGAAATTGTAGCAACTTCACTGATATCAATATCACTCATTCTTCTTTCCAGGCCGTCAACCAAAATAAGAGGTTGAGAATTATTCCAGGTAGACATACCACGAATTAATATTTGAGGATCTTCAGCACCAGGTTCCCCGGTTCTTTCCATTACGGTTACACCGCCAATTTGTCCTGAAATAGCTTGTGCCAGGTTGTAGAGACCGCTTCTTCTCACCAAATCTTCATCTGATACCACAGCAATTGACCCGACTACACTCGGCTTCTTTTGTGCTCCATAACCAATAACCACTACTTCATCCAAAGCTGTAATATCTTGCTCCAATTCAATATTAATAATAGTTTTCCCTTTTACGGGTATCCTTTGTGTGTTAAAGCCAACATAAGAAATCAATAAAATGACTTCCTCATTTGGTACCTGAATGGAAAAATTCCCGTTCATATCCGTGATTACTCCCGTAGTAGTCCCTTCAATAACAATATTAACACCAGGCAAAGATTCGCCTGTTGCTAAATCTGTTATCTGACCTGTAATAATCCTCGGCTGAGAAGAAGCAAAACTATTAAAAACAGTAATATTACAAATCAATGTAAATATCAAAAGAAACCTTAAGATCAGAAATGCCTCGGTATTTTTTCTGATTCTGTAAAAATGAATTTTATTAAAAAATATATTCATAGCTTCATTAAGTTATAGAATGTTTAATTTGAGTAAAACTAATTTAGGGGTGATATAACTCCTATTAAAAAAGTATTCAATCTGAGAAAAAACCTCATAAATGTTTATTTTAAATTATTTATCGTCTGAAATGGGAAATATCATTTTACACGTGATCTTTATACGCAAATAAGGTCTCTTTATCCTAAATGCGCTGAAAAGCAAACATGTAAATGTAAAAGGATTAAAGAAAATAAAATAAGGGGAAATAGGATTTTCTTCATAAATTTTTAGGTTAGTTTGTAAATTTATATAGTGTTTGTATATTAAAACAATACTTAACTTTATGGCACAAAAATATAATATTTTTTGAAAAAAAAAATTTTTCGAAATAATAAGAAGAAAAAAATTGATTTCTTTCAATTAAAAATCTTATAATTTTACTTAGTTTCAAGATATTAAAGTTAGTTTTAAAACTTAATTTTAAACTATAGACAGGACAAATTAATTTATATATCCAATAATGAATTGTTTAAAAACTATATTACTCTTCATCCCGTTTTTATTTATAACAGGTTATACCCCTGAAAATAAAAGTCATTCCAATATTCAGCAAATATCCATTCCTGAACCGGTAGTGCCTGTATACACCAGTTTAAAAAATTTGTATATCAATACTGATATTGTTAAAACCAAAAAACCTTCAATTGCAATTATTACCCCCCATATATATAAAAAAGAAGGAAAAGCAATTCAACGTGAGATTAAAAAAATTACAGGTGTCAACATTCCGCTTTATGCTGATACAGGCCAGGAGTCTGCAATCCCGGTGAAAGAGAACCTCATACTTTTGGGAAACCGTAGCACTAACAAAGCCATTAACGTACTTTACGATCAGGGTTATACTTTTCTTGACCTGAAATATCCGGGTGCGGGAGGTTATGTTATGCGAAGCCTTCACAATCCTTTTGGCAACGGCAAAAATGTGATATTTGCCGGTGGAAGTGATGATGAAGGAGTCAGAATTGCTACGGAAAAATTGATAAAACATTTACAAGCCGCTTCACAGGAGGGTGAAAAAGAAAATCTTAAGACAGGTTACCTCTGCGAGATAAAATTAGGAAAAGATTATAAGCTTCCTGATGATATTAAAGATGTGCAGATATGGGAAGCATCTGAATGGTATGGCTCATCCGGATATTTTGGGTGGAACATTGTTAGTAAGAATATGGCATTATATTATATGACAGGTGAAGAGAAATATCTGAAAGAATTTCTACGCTTTTCTTTTCCTGACCAGGAAGCCATCAGGGAAATTGAAAACTATGACGGGGAACGGATTGAGAATAAAACAGACCCCCTGGCTGGACCTTATCATTATTCTGCGCATATGATGATCCTTTTATGGGACCTTATTGAAGAAAGCCCCGCATTATCAGATGAGGAAAGATTGAAAATAACTAATGCCTTTGCACGCCAACTTCCTCACAGGGTTGTCGAAGGTGTTTATAGAAGGAAAGGACCACCGTCAAGTATTGGTGACCGGCACTACGACTGGTCTGCATTTTCCTTATATATGCTTGGAAGATATTTTGAAAAAGATTATCCTGAAGAGGTTTGGAAACATTGTGTTAAGGCTGCAAAACAATATTTTTCAGCGTTAAGAAATACATATTGGACTGCAGGAAACAATGATCATCTTTTTTGGTTCACTTCCTTTTATGATCCTATGATCAATTACCTTTTGTTTAGTGGTGAAAGAGATCCTTTAATATTGAAAAATCTTCGTTCAGCCTTAAATACACAGGAAATTTTATCCACGGGATTAGAAAACGACTGGGGGGTCAGGGCCTCTTCCTTAAGTATGCTTAATAAAGCGGCATATATCCTAAATGACGGGCGCTGGTTATATTACAGAGAAAAGATAAAACTGGATACGGATATTTTTCGGTTGGGCCAGTCTTACTGGCCTGAGCCAGGATTTAAATCTGCCTCTCCTGTGGATCAGACAGATAGCTGGAATATTCAGCTTATGCACGAAAAAATGTGGGAAACCAGACATACTGGTTTTTTACCGGAAGAATCGTTCCGCTGGGGAAGTTATCGTACAGAATCCGGACCAGGGGGAGATTATATACTGATCAAAGGATATAATGGAGCCGGCCGTAATCCTTACCATACTTATGATATTCTCGAGCTTAGGCTAGACGGGACTACATTGTTGAAGGGATATGGCAACCAGGTCCTTACAAGTGCAGATGGTATGGTTGAACCTAAAGTGGCAATGGATGCCCGCTTGCTTCATAAAAATGTTACCGAAAATTTTGTAACGGCAGTTGCCGAAGTACCTTCCCTGCCATTTGTTAATTGGCAGAGATCACTTTGTGTAAGAAAAAAACAATTTGCAATTATTGCTGATGATCTGAGATTCCGTACTGACAGTAAGAATTTTGAGGCTGAAATTGGTTGGGGGATAATGAACGCCAAATGGATGCCGGAGGAAAATTATATTAAGGTCCAATCAGGGAAAGATCCTTTAGGCAAAATTTATGAATTGCATTCTTCAGATTTTTATGATGTTCAGGAGGAAGGTATTATCACCATGAAATGGGCAGGTTCCGTAAAAACTGGTGAACGTCGTGTTTTTTTCCATTTACTTGGTTCTGACAAGCCAATTGCCGGGCACATACTAAGCTGTCGCCGGTTATCTGAAAATGCAGCAATCCTTACAATTCCTGAACCTGTTTTGGCAGTATCCGGAGAATTTTACAATAACTATGGCGATTTAATATTGTTAGGTAGTTCATTTTTATACGGATATGCCCTTCAATCTGCGGGATTAGGCCAGGAATTGCTAAAAACAGATGTTCCGGCTGAAATTGACTGGGATTTTGAAAAAGGTATTTTGAACCTGATAAACGATCAACCAATTAAACTCACTCTTTTGATCGATGATCAAAAACCTTTAATTAATGGTAAAATTTTTGAAGGACGTGAAGGGAAGGGACCGCTTACAATTAACCTGAATGCCGGCCGCCATGTGATTTCTAATATAAAACCCGCATTATCTTTTCTTGAAAAGCTTCCGGATCAATTCAAAACCTTTATAAAGCAGGCACATGAACTTCAGGATAAAGAAAAAAAAGAGCTGCAAAAAAGTGAGAAAGAAAATATTCCGCTACCAGCTTTAAAAACAGTTTTGACTGCTGATCTGGGCGGTAGCCCTGTGGAAAGTATAATATTACCTTCTTCACGGGGAGAACTTTTATGTGCTGCAACTGCTAATATTATTCATGTAATCAATGATAAAGGAGAGACGGTAAGGCAAATGGAAACTAGTGATGAGATAAGGGTTTTACACTGGTGGGCAGAACCCCGCCTGCTTCTTGCCGGATGCGTGGATGAGCAGCTAATTGCTTTTGACGGATCCGGTGATAAAAAATGGGAATTTACATCAATTATGGATCATGCTGTTTATGAAGCCGGTAAGCAATATTGGTTTAAATCTGCCCATCCTGGGATTTATGGCTTACATAGCGGTTATTTTGATAATGATAAGAATCGTCTATTTGTCGGAAGTGCTTGTACGCTGGAGATTCTTGATGAAAAAGGGCAGCTTGTTAAAAGAATGCCCATATTCTGGGGGCCGGGAAGACAATTCC
>CAZLXM010000151.1:0-5337 GCA_964563105.1 uncultured Bacteroidaceae bacterium | reverse complement strand
TGGAGCATCAGCACGAACATGAAAAAGTGGGGCCAGATCATCTACCACAGGCTGGGTATCAGGGACCCCTCTTTCTTTTCTGATAGTAAAATGAGTAATAGTATGACCTGTTAAAGGAATCAGGCCGGCGATCCTGATTGCATCAATATTATGGGCATCCAGCCATCTTTTATCAAGGCCAATCATACTGCTAAGATAGCCACCTGCAGATGCTCCGGAAATAAGAATGAGTGATGAATCACCGCCAAAACTATGAATATTATTAAATACCCAGGCTACTGCTGCTGCAGCATCTTCAATATATTTCGGTGCGTGGACTTTAGGATGTAACCTGTAATTAACAGCTACAATTGCAAACCCTTTATTTTTAAGGGCTTCAGGAATGCTTTTACTACCTCCGGATAAACCGCCGCCATGAAACCAGACAAGTGTGGCAAAACCCTCAACATTTAAAGGGTAGTAAATATCGAGCACACAACGTTCCTTTATATATTCATCTGACTGGATTATTGTGACAGGATAATAAGGAATATCTGTTTTAAGGGCATAATCAGATTTCTGGGCACTGACTGAAATTAAGCAGGCAAAAAAAAGTCCTGATAGAAGCAAATTTTTTATTAATTTCATAATATTAATTATTAAATATTTATTAAAGTCTGATCCTAAGTTAAAATAAAGCTCAATGTTCTAATGAACATAATTAAACATAGCTTATCTAATCCATAATTTATGAATTAGATAAGCTATTAAATTTTTATCTGATCAGAATAAGATATTAAAAATTAAATCTTATCAGATATTTCAATCAAATTATAACTTTATTTTTCTCCACTCTTCTTTCATTCTCTGAATATCAGCCATCCAGGCTTCAATATCATCTTCATGTTCCAGCTCATCATTAAGTATTTGAACTGCCATCCTGTGTGTGGAATGATCCTTTCCGGCAGTAAAATTGGCAATTTCCTGATAACGTCGAATGGCACAACGTTCCCCTTTAAGATTTTGCCCCAGAATGATTTCTATATAGGGATCTGATGGTTCTTCATAATCACATCCTGCAATTTTAGTCCATTCAGAAGGGTTAATTACAGGTGTCCCGCCTAATTGAATAATACGTTCTGCGACTAATTCGGCATGTGCCAATTCCTCATCAGCATGTTTTAAAAGTTCCTGTTCAACTTCGCTTCTCATTGGCCCTTCCATTAATCTTGCACCTATCCAATATTGATAATATGCAAGCCATTCTTCAGCCAGAGCAGCATTTAACATTTCCAGTAACTTCTTTACATCAACCGATGCTACATTTATTGCTTCTTTTCCCATTTTAATGAATTTAAAAATTAATTATGTTTATACATTATTTCGTTAACTGATATTAATTCGAACAAGATTAAATAAAATCAATCTTTAAGAATTAAAGATAATCATAATAAGCCAAAATATGCAAAGACTTTATAGCAACAACAAATTATTTCAATTTTTTTAAAATAATAATTTATAAAATTACACTAAAATCCGGGTTGTTAAATTCTTTATACTAGCCTGAACAGCTTCAAAAGGCTTACCATCTTTTGTACTATCCTGCTCTACGATCATATATTTCATGCCGGCAATATCTTTTGCTGCCAGTATACTTTTAAAATCAATAACACCATCGCCTACAGGGGCAAAATCACTGGTATTTGTATGATAGAAAGGTTCCTCTTTGGTATACATGTCTTTCATATGAAAAAGCTGGAATCTGCCAGGATATTTATTAAACATCTCTATAAGATCCTGTCCTGCCTTAACAGCCCAAAAAATATCAATTTCCATAGTAATCAGATCTTTATCAGCTTCAGGTAAAAAGACATCATAATATGGTATTTTACCTTCAACAGTATCGAATTCAAAATTGTGATTATGATATCCAAACTGAATGCCTGATTCTTTCATGATCCTTCCAACTTCATTCCAGTCAGCCACCATTTTTTGATAAGAGGAAATAGTAGTTCGGGCTTCTTCAACCACCCAGGGTTGTACACAATATTTAACTCCTAATTTTGCATGGTCCTCGGTCATTTTTTTTGCATTTTCAAGGGTAATACCTTTAGCCTCAACTTGTGTATGACTACTGAGAATCTCCATGCCCAGGTCCGCAACAAGCTTTTTAAATTCCAATGGTTCATAACCATAAAATTTCCCGTCGGCATATCCTGCGAGTTCCACATATTTATATCCAATATCCGATACTTTCTTTAATGAACCGGGAACATCAGAAGCCATAGCATCACGTATAGTGTATAATTGAAGCCCTATTCCAAAAGATTTTAGATCAATCTCAGATGCTTTTTTGGAAGCTTCACCTTTTGGCTTACAACTGATCTGGGACATTGTGAAAGCCCCCAGGGCTCCGGCAGCTGAAATCCGGAGGAAATCCCGTCTTGTTTGTTGTGTTTTCATAAATGATATTATTTATTATTTAAAATTTCGGAGAAGTTTAAACAAACATATTAGTATTTATCTAATAAAATTAATAATATACAGTCATAAATGAAAATAGAAAGCATAGTTTTAATCAAAATAATTAAGATTCAGTCAAAAAATAAATTAGCAACCAAATAATTACATGTATTTAACCTGAATATTGAATTTATTATTTTGATTTTTAATCACTTTCTGCTTGAAATCATTAAAATGGGGCTTAGTAATACCTTTATGATAATATTCTGAAAAACCAAAGCCTTCTTTCGGAATTCCAATATAGTTATAATCCATTTTACCATTTTCATTTTCGTCGTCTAAAAGAGTAATTCCATAAATGCCTTCTTCCAGATCAAATGTAAATTTAATACTTCCATTCAAAACACTTTTTTTATCAAATTTGAAAGATTTAAATGGAATTTCTTTTTTAAAACTATCATTATCTTTAAAAATTCCAAGAAGAATGACCCCTTTTGTGGATCTCAAACCGGATATTTGCAGCTCAACATTTTGTCCTGACAGCATGTATGAACTAAAGAATATAAATGCAAAACACAGCTTTACAAACAAAAAGAACTTCAGATACGGAAAAACAATTTTTTTTCTTTTCATATTAATTATCTTTTATTTCGGGAATGTTATTTTATTAATCTCTTATATATTATCAAATACAACTGTTGAAGCTCCCTAATCATAATATAAATTTATTCAGATTTTCCATGGTTTTAATTTCAAAGGCGAATGTGCCTTTATCAGAGCCCTTGCAAGGACTACGGATGAATCAATAACAGGAATATCTTTATAATATTTAGATTTATATATTAATGGAAGTTCTGTACATCCCAGGACAATGAGCTTTGCACCCTTAGAAATAAGAGAATTACATGCATTTGTAAATGCCCGTTCTGATTTTTCTGAAATATTAAAAGGATCAGATTTTACACCATAAACTGGATCATAAATAGCATTGTGAAGTTCTGACTGTTCATTTTCAGAGATATTAATTATATTAAGTTTAAATTTACTTATAAGTTCATACTGCCTTGAAATATATGTGCCGGTGGTTCCCAGGACACCTATTTTTTTATGACCGGAATAATAGGCGTTTATAAAACGGCCTACTTCTTCAATCATATTTAAGAGGGAAAGTTTAATCTTATTCTTTTGCAGGACAGATAAAATTACATTGAAAATTTGTGGCGCATGAGCTGTATTGCAAGCCAATCCTGCAATATTTACTCCCATTGAATTTAGGTTAATAAGGATCTGTGCGATACTATATCCTGGGTTTTCAGTTACTTTTCCCAGTATAAATTCAGTTCTGTCAGGAATCTCAGAAGGAATTGAATACAAAATCTGGGGTAAATGATCCTGATCTTTGGATGCAATAGTATTATTTATAATATTCCCTGAAAGTGCAATTCCTGCTTCGGGCCCCATTCCTCCTACTATTCCAATATATGAAGAATTCATTTGTATTATCGCTATGGTTAAAAAACTTTAGCTTAACAGCCTGTTATTTTTCTAAAAGTATTTTCCCGTCTCCTGTCATATAAATCATATCTTTATCTCCAATATATGGTCTGTCCCAAATATGGCCCATTTCCCTGTCCATAACATTTGGATAAAGATATTGCCCTCCATTTTTATAATTCATTTTTCGGATATCTGCCGGTCCCCATCCGGGAACTTCAATTTTAACAATCGTCCCGGGATATTCTTCTCCTGCTATCCCTGTTTCATAATAACCACGGAAAAAATGGACCCGGGTTTTGTGAACAATAATATCCAGCTGTTCAAAATTTATACCAACTCTTGCATGCCATTCGGGGCTGGTTATTTGTCTTAACTGAGGCGTCACAACAATCCTGTTATTATTTCCAAATAAGAGAACAATATATGAATTATCTATAAACTCAATTCTTGCATTATTTAGAGAAACCGGCTCACCGGAAAACACATCTGTTGTCCCTCCAACCTTTATAGGACCTGTATTGTCACCAGGCTTCAAATTTCTGTTTTTAATTTCCTGAAACAGTTGCTTATCGGTCAGGGTGCCAATGCAAAAGTTAGATGCATTTTCTTTGATAAGCTGATTTGTAATCCATGTTGCCCCTCCTGTCCTATCACAACCGTCAGCAACAATGACAGGAGTTTCACGATTCTCAACTGCCTGCATTATACGTTTTACACCTGATTCAACATCATATATTTCTTTAAAAACCAGATCCTTACGATGCCTCCAAATAAAATTGTTCATATCATCAGCGATTTGATCCGCCAATTCAGGATCATTATTCGTTGTGACAAAAATTGATGCTCCATTATCCGGCACATCGGCATAAGCGAAGCCCAGATTTACAGAAATATAAACATCCCGGCTACGTTCTTCCCAGCGACGTGCTCTTTCCATTATCTCTCTTGCAGGATATCTTATGGTTGCCTGAAAAAAGCTCGGTGAAATAATTCCCGGTTTTCTAACTGCAGTAACTGGAATATACTTCCCTTCAAGCGATTTAATCATCATATCCGCTGCTTTTTCTCCCATGAAATTGCTATCATAATGCGGAAAACGCTTAACAGAAAATATGGCATTTGCAGCATCTTCTGCAACAAGTTCAGCATCCACACAGGCATGAAGATCAAGAGTTGCTGTTATTATTGCTTTATTTCCGACAATTTTTCGTACTAAACGGGCAAGCTCAGCTTCCGGCCTTGCTATTCCGGCTACAGCCATAGATCCGTGTAATGCAAGGTAGATCCCGTCAAAAGGGCCCTTTTTTTCTAAATCCTCTAATATTTTTTTTGTAAAATAATCCCATACTTCTTTGGAATTCCAACTTCTGGAGGTTCCTCCGAATGGATCTCCCGCAG
>CAZLXM010000150.1:0-5409 GCA_964563105.1 uncultured Bacteroidaceae bacterium | reverse complement strand
AAACCTTATCGGGGCCCCTACACGTGAAATATCTGTTGAAATTGATCCAATAAGAATGGAGGCTTATAATTTAAGTATAGAGCAAATCGGAAATCTTTTAAAAGCAGAAAACCTGAATATGCCTTCCGGCTATATAGAAATGGGAAAATCAAATTATCCTCTTCGTGTTCAGGGAGAATTTGAAGAAAGTGATGAAATTAAAAATATAGTTCTTGGCTCCTTCAGAGGTCAAAGTATTTATCTCAAAGATGTCGCCACGGTTAGTGACTCCATTAAAAAAATGACTATTGATGAAAAAATAGACGGGGAAAAAGGGATCAGAATGATGATACTAAAACAATCAGGGGCAAATACTGTAAGAGTGGCCAAAAAAATTAAAAAGGAACTTCACAAACTTGAGAGAAATCTGCCCCTTGACATAGAATTCCTGGAAGTTTTTGATACCAGTAAATTTATAACAGATTCAATACGGAATCTTGCAAAAGCTTTAATGTATGCCTTTGTTTTTGTGGTGATTGTGGTATTATTTTTCCTTGGAAGATGGAGGGCAACTTTTATTATTGTATTAACTATTCCTATATCACTGATTGTTTCATTCATATATCTCCGAATTTCAGGGAATACTCTGAATATAATCTCTTTATCGGCACTTTCTATTGCCATTGGCATGGTGGTGGATGATGCAATTGTTGTATTGGAAAATATTACCAAACATATTGAAAGAGGAAGCACACCCCGGGAAGCTGCTATTTATGCAACAAATGAAGTATGGCTTGCCGTAATTGCAACAACTCTCACGGTAGTTGCAGTATTTTTCCCAATGACCATGGTTTCAGGACTTACAGGTATAATGTTCAGGCAACTGGGCTGGATAGTATCCATAACGATTGTGACCTCAACCATTGCTGCAATTTCTCTCACACCTATGTTAAGCTCAAAATTATTATTCTTAAGGCCCCCTAAATCAAATCCGGGTAAG
The DNA here is from genome assembly GCA_964563105.1 of uncultured Bacteroidaceae bacterium. Lineage (GTDB taxonomy): Bacteria > Bacteroidota > Bacteroidia > Bacteroidales > CAYVTV01. Next base: position 4,430 of record CAZLXM010000150.1, on the reverse strand, counting down.
TTCAGCTACGAAAGGACAATTCTCTCCTTTCTCGACTGGCTTGATGTTTTCTATGTTAAATCACTAAAATGGACCCTTAAGCATAAAAGACTGGTAATTTTTATGGCCCTGGCTATACTTATAATTTCTATAATCCTGGCCACTAATTTAAATACTGAATTTATGCCCGAGTCTGATGAAGGGCAAATTACAGCAACAATAGAACTGCAATCCGGGACACGCCTTTCAGAAACATCAAAACAGGCAAGGGCAATTGAAGAATTTATTGAAACTAATATCCCGGAAAAAGCTCTGATGGTCACCTCTTCAGGGACGACGGAAACAAGCGGTTTTGCTGCTATGTTTATGTCAATGGGATCAAACATAATAAATGTCAATTTAAGACTTAGCAAATCTTCAGAAAGGGAAAGAACAGTTTTTGATATTGCTGACCTCCTGCGTAATTATCTCTCTTCAATCCCCGAAATTGTCAAGTATAATGTAAAATCCAGCGGTGGGTCCGGAATGGGGGAAAACACAATTGATGTTGAAATTTATGGCTATGATATTGACAATACCTCTGTTCTTGCAAATACGTTAGCAGATAAAATCGGCAACATTAAAGGAGCTACAAATATTAATATAAACCGCGAAAAGCCACAACCGGAATTAAGGGTAATCCTTGATCAGGATAAAATGTCGCAAAATGGATTAAATACTGCAACTGTTTCAACTATTCTTCGAAACAGGGTTGTTGGATTAACTGCCACAAAATTCAGGGAAGCAGGTGAAGAATATGATATTGTAGTTCGTTTTAAAGAGGAATACAGAAACTCCTTTTATCATATAGAAAATATTATTATAACAAATCCGCTTGGTTATAAAGTCAGGCTGGGAGATATTGGCAAAGTTGAAGAATTCTGGTCTCCACCCAATATTGACAGGAAACGGCGTGAAAGAATGGTAAAAATTTCGGTTACTCCTTATAAAAAACCTATGGGCTTACTTGCAAAGGAAATAAGATCAGAAATAAATAAAACAGAAATACCTTCAGATATTCTGGTTGAAGTAGGCGGGACCTTTGAGGATCAACAGGAAGCATTTGCCGATCTGGGGCTTCTGCTGGTATTAAGTATTATCCTGGTTTATCTGGTAATGGCTGCGCAGTTTGAATCTTTCAAAATGCCATTTATAATAATGCTGTCTATACCTTTTGCATTCTCGGGTGTCATTCTTGCCTTGCTTTTAACAAAAACATCCCTTAGTGTTATTGCAGCACTGGGAGCTATAATGCTGGTTGGAATTGCTGTTAAGAACTCAATAGTTCTGGTAGATTATATTAATCTTTTACGTGACAGGGGCAATAATCTTGACGAATCAATTATAGAGGCCGGTAAATCACGTTTACGCCCTGTTCTTATGACAGCTTTTACGACAATTCTAGGGATGATGCCATTAGCATTATCTACAGGCGAAGGCTCAGAAATATGGAAACCTATGGGTATATCGGTTATCGGAGGACTGCTGTTTTCAACAATTATTACAATGATAATCGTACCCGCAGTTTACAGAGTAATGATTACCAGAACAGAGAAAAAAAATAAAGAAAAGTATTTACCTGCATTTTAATCTATCAGTTTTATTATGAAAGCAGTATTTATTGTTTTTAATCAGGCACTGACTGAAAAAGTAGAATATATGTTAAACTATCTTAATATCAGAGGCTATACTCAATGGCCAACTATTTACGGCAGAGGTTCGGAAAATGGTGAGCCACGAATGGGAACTCATACCTGGCCTGAATTAAATTCAGGAATTCTTACAATTGTTGAAGAAACAATGGTAGACAACATTCTGGAAAAAGTGCGAAAAATCAATGAAATTAATACTAATGTGGGAATAAGGGCTTTTGTTTGGAATGTGGAAAAAACTGTTTAAAAGTGTCGGGGTGAGTGGACTCGAACCACCGGCCTCTACGTCCCGAACGTAGCGCGCTAGCCAACTGCGCCACACCCCGTAATCTTTAATAAAATCGGATAAAATTAATTATTTATAAAATTAAATCCTAATCCATCTTTTGTAATTATTATTTACTTAAAGACTATTTCCGGATTTTTCATTCTTCATTCTTTTCCTAAACGAATATAGAAAAATATAAACGTTGATTTTAGCTACAATAGCCACAATAATGATAAAATAGCATCAAAATCAGGGCGGATATTGATACGTGCCTGAAGTAAAATATTTTTGTTTCCTTAAGTTAATAGTTTTTATCTGTGATAATATTAGTCCGGTAAGAACTATTATAATACCCGTTATCTTTAATATAGTCATTTCTTCTTTTAAAAGCAGGCTGCTAAATATAGCTGTAAAAACCGGTATAAGGTTAGAAAATATATTTGCTTTTGAAGGCCCGAGAACTTTGATTGCCCTTGTAAAAATAATAAAGGCCACGGCTGATCCGAAAATTGCCAGATAAAGTATAGCCAGAACAGAATTTAAACTAAATTGAAAATTTAAATCAGGTAAATCAAACATCAAAAATAAGGGCAGGAAAAAGAATAAACCTATTCCATTCTGATAACATGTAATAGTAAAACCGTTGTATCTTTGGGTCAGAACATTAACAGTAATAACATAACCAACTGCTCCAATTACAGCAAGAAACATCAAAAGGATCCCGATTAAGGTTGCTCCGAACTCAACACCATTTGCTAATACTACAAGAATGACCCCCAGAAATGAAATTATTAACCCGCCAATATTTACAACTGTGAGCTTTTCCCTGAAAAAGAAATAGGCAGCAATTGGAACAATCAAAGGAATTAAGGACACAATAATTGAACCCAGTGTAGCTGATATAAACGTTAAACCAAAACTTTCTCCCAGAAAATAGATAAAAGGTTCAAAAAAAGCCAGAAGAATAAAATAGCGTAAATCTTTCTTTTTTATTTTTTGCATTCTCCCTGTTACTACCGAAAACAAGTATAAAAGACTGCTTGAGATAAGCAGGCGAAAAAAAATAATTGTTATTGGATTGAAAGATTCGAATGCAATTTTATAGAAGACAAATGTCAAACCCCATAAAAATGTGGTAAAGATGATACCTGAATAAAGTAATGCTTTCTGCTTACTCATAATTTTGAATAAGGCAACAAAACCAAATAAATAGCTTTATGCTGCTTTAAGCCTGCCAATATTAGCTTTTTCCAGTTTTGTTTTTGCATAATTCAGGTTGATATGTATATTTTTTTCTTTTTTGGATGGCAATTCAAACATAGCATCCATCATAATAACTTCGCAAATAGATCTTAAGCCGCGGGCTCCGAGTTTAAACTCAATAGCTTTATCAACAATATAGTCTAACACTTCATCATCGAAAGTAAGGTTCATCCCGTCCATTTGAAAAAGCTTTTCATATTGCTTTACTATAGCATTTTTCGGTTCAGTGAGTATCCGGCGTAAAGCAGCTCTGTCAAGTGGCTGGAGATATGTAACAACAGGGAGCCTTCCAATAATTTCAGGGATCATGCCATAAGCACGTAAATCCTGGGGAGCAATATATTGAAGTAAATTACTCCTGTCAATCTGTTCTTTTTCTTTGCTGGCAGTATATCCTACCGACTTTGTATTTAAACGTAAACCTATTTTTCTTTCTATACCTTCAAAAGCTCCGCCACATATAAACAGAATATTCTTAGTATTCACAGGTATCATTTTTTGTTCCGGATGCTTCCTCCCTCCCTGCGGGGGCACATTCACTATTGAACCTTCCAGAAGCTTGAGAAGGCCCTGCTGTACGCCTTCACCTGAAACATCCCTGGTGATGGAAGGATTATCACCTTTTCTTGCAATTTTATCCAATTCATCAATGAATACTATTCCGCGTTCTGCAGCTTCAACGTTATAATCTGCAACCTGCAGCAGTCTGGTAAGGATACTTTCAATATCTTCTCCCACATATCCGGCTTCAGTAAGTACAGTTGCATCAACAATAGTAAAAGGGACATGGAGCATTTTTGCAATGGTTCGGGCAAGTAATGTTTTTCCTGTACCAGTTTCACCAACCAGAATGACATTTGCTTTTTCAATTTCAACTTCTTCTGCCTCCTGTTTAAAATTCTGTAATAATCTTTTATAATGGTTGTATACCGCTACGGCAAGATACTTTTTTGCTTCATCCTGTCCAATAACATAAAGATCAAGAAATTTCTTTATTTCAACAGGTTTTAATAATCTGAGCTGATCCAGCTCAAACGACTTATTATGTCCCAGTTCTTCCTGAACAATGCTGTATGCCTGTTCTATGCAGCGATCGCAAATATGACCGGAGATCCCTGCGATCAAAAGATTTGTGTCCTTCTTTTCCCTGCCACAGAATGAACATCTGTCCATAATTATTTATTTTTAGTAAGTACGTTCTTTTCCAGGATTTCATCAATTATGCCATA
>CAZLXM010000149.1:0-5435 GCA_964563105.1 uncultured Bacteroidaceae bacterium | reverse complement strand
AAGATTCTATACAAAATGGAACAAGTATTTTACCATCAAAAGATGAAGGTAAAAAAGTCCCTTTTGAAACAATGGCATAGTCCCACAATCCATTAAGATTCATCCATTGTTCACGAACCATCTGAGGCCGGGGATATTCAGGCCAGGGATTTGAAGGGTCAATCATCTCTGACCAGGAAGTTCTTATTTTATCGCCAGCAGGTTGCCACTGGGCAATTGAAGAAATAAAATAAAAAATGCTAATTAAAAAGAATAAAATTCTCTTCATAAAAAATAATTTAGAAGTGACATTGTTAATTAAGACATTTTGATAAAACTCCCTTAATTTTTCAATTCCTTTCTTTTAGAATAATATATAAGGGTTTCATCAAAAATGTGAGTGTATAATGAAAAAGATAAACTAAACACTAATATTAAAATTCCCTGAAATTTGTCCTTCCTCCGGGACCTGATTATATTAATTAATAAAGCTTTCTTAATTATATCAGCTAAAAACCGGAATTATTCCCGGAATATTTTTATAGCCTTTTGATCTTAATATTTCTAAAATAAACTTTATCGGAATGGTCAGTAATCAAAATATGGCCACTTTCTAATTCACCGTATTTCTCAATATCTTTGAATTTCGTGACTTCTTTTTTATCAAAAAAGTCCCTGCTGCCACGATAATAAGTAAGCACTTTTTTGCCATTCAGCCAATGCTCTACCTTATTCCCTTTAACCAATATTCTCCCGACATTCCAATCACCGGGAGGGTTAAGCTTTTTATTCTTTGGACTGTAAAGCAAATAAGCTGATGCCGTAGAAGATAATCCATTAGGATCTTTTTTGATTTGCGAATTATTATAATCATCAATTATTTGATACTCAGGCCCATTTACAACAATATTTTCTTTCCCGCGGATCCTTAAAGTATCAACAAAATATTTTATACCACTGTTAGCTCCATTTGTAAGATTAAACTCAAAAATTAAATCAAAACTGCCATACTTCTCTTTTGTGATAATGTCCCCACCGCCTCTTTCTTCTAAAAACAATAATCCATTTTCTACTTTCCATCCTTTAGCAGGGAACCGGAGATCTGTTTTCCCCCTCCATTTATCTACACCACTTCCGTCAAATAACACTTCCCATTTTTTAGTGCCTTTTTTTGATATATGATCATTGTCAGTAAATCGGACAAAATGTTTATGATTAAAAGAAAATAGCAAAAAAGGCACAAGGCTTATAACCAGTATTTTAAAAACTTTTTTCATTTTGATGTATTTAAATTAAAATTATGTTGTTTTTCTTAATGTTTTTATTCAAATTTTTAACTCTTTATTTATCATTGCCGTTTAATTCAAAATTTAAAGATAGAAAATATTAAATACAAGCCGGTCATCATTAAAATCTTTTTATAAGATAATTTAAGGTGATAAAATGATTTTAAAATAGTAAAGATCCGCTTGTTCAGTACCATGCATTACTGATCTTTCTGTGAATACGACCAGATATTCATTTTCGTTAACGGGTGCAATAGTGCAATAGCCATAAAGATTTTGATTCAATGGACGATCTCCATCATAGTTAAGTAATGAAAAAGGACGTCGCAATTCATGTTCTAATTTCCAGGCTTTGGAATTTCCGAAAACATTGTCAGGATGTGCAGTATAAATAAAAAGACTATTTTGTTCATTAGCTCTTGAATAACGATCGCTGTTGAGGGCTATCAGCAAATCACGCTTCTCGTCATAAATAAGTTGTGGAGCTGCACCCCAATGCATTTTCGGAGGAATATTGGTCTGAAGCGGATCAGACCATGCTTTTGAAATCTGTGGTTCAGTCCATGTTTTCCCTTTATCATCACTGAATATAAAATACCTGCCTTCTGTTTCCCTTGTATCATATCGGCGAAAAAAAACTACTATCCTTCCATCTCTGGTAACTCCGCCATGAATATTCCGGTCATCATATTTATTACTGTTATAAACTGTTTCGACTTCACTCCATTTGTCATTCACCGGATCATATTTAATCTTTGCAATATAACCGTCAGTACCGGTATGATCACCTTTAATGCCCGGACCCAATCTAAAAATGAGCAATATATTACCATCTTTCAAAGGGGCAAGAAAACCCTCACTGGTATGATTATCATCTGATAACACAGATTTAAAAGGAGAAACATATAAAAAGTAATTTTCTGATTTTAATTTTTTTCTGTATTGTTACATGCAGCTAATAAAACAAAATATACCAGAATAAGCAGGATATTTTTCATATTGAAATAGTTTTATTATTTATTCTTAATTTATCAATACTCGTTAATCATTAAATTTAAAAAATTAATAGCTAAAGTGAAAATACAGTTAAACAAGCTCTTCAATGCTGATTCGATACATTCTTTTCCATTAACCTGAGAGTACTATCTATACAAAGATAAAAATTAATATATCTGATTTTGACTTACCTGGAATTTGAAACTATTGAATTTTTCATTGAATTAGTTTAATTTTATAAGATAATAACGTGCTTAATACTCTTTAATTCAAATTAAAATTATTGGATCATGGCAGAAATAAAAAGAAATAAAAACACGATTGCCATCCTAACCGGGGGTGGTGATGTCCCGGGGCTCAATCCTGCAATAAGAGCTATTACAATCAGGGCTTTGCGTGAAGGGTACCAGGTCATTGGCCTTAGAAGAGGATGGGCAGGCATTACAGAATTAATCAGAGAAAAGGATGCCGATAACAGTGATAAATTTATAGTTCTTACAGAAGAGATCGTTAATAAAGTTGGCAGAACCGGCGGGACTTTCCTGCATACATCCAGGACCAGGCCCAGTCATATTCCTAAAGATCAAGTCCCTGAACATCTTAAAGATAAATATAAAAATGAGATTAATGACCTGACACCGGAAGTCCTGAAGAATCTCGATTTTCTGGGAGTTGACTTTCTGATCCCGATTGGGGGGGATGATACCCTGTCTTATGCTGTCAGAATGTATCAGGAAGGAGTAAAAGTAATTGCGATACCTAAAACAATGGATAATGATGTTCCGGGAACTGATTATTGTATTGGATTCAGTACATGCGTGACCAGAACCATTAGTATGGCTAACACATTGAGAACTTCGGCAGGATCTCATGAAAGGATCCTTGTTCTGGAAGTTTTTGGCAGGTATGCCGGATTCACTGCAATGCTCCCAACCATGGCCGGTGCAGCAAACAGATGCGTTATTCCGGAATATAAATTTGATATTGATAAATTAACACAGTTACTGGTAGAAGACAGGGAACGTAACCCAAGTAAATATAGTGTTGTAATTGTCTCGGAAGGTGCTACTTTTACCGGAATGGATGAAATGGTATTTAAAAATACGGAAAAAGACATGTATGGACATGCCAAATTAGGCGGAATCGGTGAAACTGTAAGTAATTATATCAAAAAACATGCAGGCGGCTTTAATAAAGGCAAAAAAATTAACGTGATAAGTCAGCAACTGGGTTACCTTGTCAGAGGAGGAGACCCTGATGCTATCGACAGCATTGTGCCAATGGCATATGGAAATTTAGCCCTTGATTTGATTTTAAAAGGTATCCATGGCCGGCTTGTTGTGTTGAAAAACGGAAGATATGATATTGCCCCCCTGGATGTGGTCACTACAACAAAAAAACTGGTAGATGTCAGAAAACATTATAATACCGACAGATTAAGGCCTTATTATAAAAGCTTTCAATTCCAGCCTTTACTCATCATGACCGGTAGTTCATAAGCTAAATAATACCAGGTATGATTTTTATATTTTGTTTCTTTATGTTAAAAACTTAACTATCTTTTTACATAAATCCAGGCTGTGTTAATAATCTCATCAACTGCAGCGGAATGTGCATTAAGTGCATCTTTCAGATTGGAATAAGTACCGGAAGTAACAAGGGTAAAATTATTTGGCCCTTCTACTATGGCACCTTCATAACCTTTAGTTTTAATCTCTTTTGAAAAGTCTTCAGCATAAGAGATATTTTTGAAACTACCAACTACAACAAAATATCCTCTTACATTCTTTTGTAAAGAACTATTTTTTTTCAACTCCTCAATTTCTTTTTCATATTGTTCCCTCAGCATATTCATCTCCTGTAAATGCATAATGGAATCTTCCTTTATCATCTTTTTCAAGGCCTCATTATAAGCTGTAAGCTCTTTTATTTTTTCATCATTATTTCCAAATCGCTCTTTAATATTTTTACAGGAATACAATCCTGAAATAAAAATAATCATTAAAAAAATAGTGAGTTTTCTCATAATGTAAATTTTTAAATATGAAGCAAAGATAAATAATCCATTTTCAATAATTTAGTATTTAATATATTATTTATTAACCACTTCAAAATCTATAATGAATATTATTTTGCAATTATTGTATTTTTAATTTATAAAATGATCTTAACATTTATAATACTGGTTTTATTAATTTATTGTTGCGATATCTATGATCTTATTAAAAAATATATTTAGTAAATTTATCAGACACAAAAAAAAATTGTAACGATCGGTATACTATCATCTTTTAAAAGATAAATATATATGGGATGCAGGAAATGATTTTCAAGCCCGGGCTAAAAGAAGCTATCAGGGATTACAGGTACTTATTGGATAAAAACTATCCTCCGTCTGCCACCATAAAACTTGTTGGTGATAAATATCAACTTTCAGGTGTAGAAAGAAGTGTCCTGTACAGGGGAGTCTCCCCTTCTCTTTCTGCTTTAAGAAAAACACAAAAAAGAATAAGCCTTATTAATAAAAACTGCGTTTATATTGATACATATAATGTTCTTTTTACTTTGGCGAATTATCTGCTTGGAAGATATTTATTTATTGCCGACGACGGGTTTTTGAGAGATACCGGTGAATTACATGGCAGACTTTCCAACACAAAGGTTCTTGACCAAACCTTCGAACTTCTGACTAAGTTTTTTTGCAATTATTCGAAACGGGAATTTATTTTATATCTTGATCAGCCGGTTTCAAACAGTGGAAAATTATCCCGGCGATTTAACGAGTTTTTCAGTGAAAATAATATTAAAGGGAGCAGCTCCACTATATACTCTCCTGATAATCAATTGATAAGCGTGCAAAATGGTGTTATATGCACCTCTGATTCTGTAATTGTTCAAAATTGTAAGGTAAAAGTGTTTGATCTTTCCCGGAAAATATTGAGTAAAAATTATAATCCTGTCTTTTATTCTGTTCAATCGGTTCTTAGATACTAAATCAAATCACAGGCATCCGCTGGCATCCAGTGTTTATGCTTCCCTTCCCATTTAATATTACATCCTATCGGATTAGTAAGCTCAATACTCAATTTTTTCCCGGATAATAATTCATCAAGTGTCCTTTCCAGATCATTAACGGTTATCCTGGAAGCATCTTTCGGATTGTCAACTCCCCTG
>CAZLXM010000148.1:0-5516 GCA_964563105.1 uncultured Bacteroidaceae bacterium | reverse complement strand
TTGAGCGGATAAATTTTTGAGTGGAAGAATTTTGCCGGTGAACAGAGAAATGTTTATATGTTTGAGCAGTTGATTATTTAAAGGCTTAAAAAAGAAAATGTGCAGGATACTCTTCAGAAGGTAAAGGTGAACTCATTTAGCTTTAGCGCTATTTCCAGTTTCAGGCAAAAGTGTTATTTTTGATTTTTCAGATAAAAATCATTCTAAAATAATTTTATATATGAAAAAAAAGTTTCAAAAAGATGTTATTACCTGGGGCGTTATTGGAGCGGGTGATGTTTGTGAGGTAAAAAGTGTGCCCGCAATGTATAAAATAAAAGGGTCTTATGTGAAATCCGTGATGAGGAGAAATATTGAAAAAGCCGCTGATTATGCCAAAAGACATTCTATTCCTTATTATTTTAATAATGTTGGAGACATCCTAAATGATCCTGAAATTGATATTATTTATATTGCAACTCCGCCTTCGTCACATAAGGAAATCGCATTAAAGGCAGCCGCAGCCGGAAAACCTGTTTATGTTGAAAAACCAATGGCTGCCACTTATGCTGATTGCCTTATCATGAATGAAGCTTTTCATAAGGCTGGTTTACCCCTGTATATCGCCTATTACAGAAGAACATTACCTAATTTTTTAAAGATCAAAAAATTAATAGAAGAGGGTGCTATAGGTGAGTTGAGAACTGTAAATATTATTATGAATAAAGAGGCCGTTCCTGATAATATAAGAACCGGAGAGTTTAACTGGAGGGTAATTCCTGAAATAGCAGGAGGAGGTTATTTTTATGATTTGGCCAGTCATCAGCTTGATTTTCTGGATTTTCTTTTTGGCCCTGTGGCGGACGCAAAAGGAATTGCTTCTAATCAGGCCGGGCTCTATGCTGCTGAAGATGTTGTTGTTGCATCATTGCGTTTTGAAAATGGTGTTGTAGGATGCGGAAGCTGGTGTTTCACTTCTGGTAAATCTGCAGATATTGATAAGACAACCATTGTTGGAAGTAAGGGGCAAATTGAATATGCCACATTTGGGAATTCATCAGTACGTCTTATCACTGACGATAAAGGGGAGGAATTTTTCCATTTTGAATTACCGGAACACATTCAGCAGAACCTGATACAATCAATTATTGACGAGATGAGAGGAGAGGGGCAGTGTCCAAGCACCGGGATAAGCGGAGCCCGGACAAGCCGGGTTATGGATTCCATAACCAAATAATTTATAAGCGGATTATTATATAAATAAAAAATATTTTATGCTATTGTATTCAGTTAACTCTTTTTAAAAATTAGCATTTATATTTTTTATTACTTTTATTCGCATTTTATTTTCTGTTTAGTTACATAAAATTTTTAAAACACATGAATAATTCCAAATTGTTTTTCCTTTTTTTATTTTTTATTTCTTTCTCATTTGTTTTGCAGGCACAAAACTGGCCTTGTTTTCGTGGTCCAAATGGTGACGGAACGAGTATTGAAAAGAATTTACCGGTTAGATGGGATTCTGTTACAAACGTGTTATGGAAAACAAAAGTACCGGGTATAGGTTATTCTTCTCCTGTTATATGGGAAGACAGGCTTTTTACGGCAACTGCTTTTCCGGAATCACAGGAAAAAGTATTGCTTTGTTATGATTGTGGCAAAGGCAATCTCCTCTGGCAGGTAACAGTTCTTAATACTCCTTTTGAAAAAAAACATAATGATAACAGTCATGCTTCGGGTACACCTGCTACCGATGGCAAACTGGTTTATGTTTCTTTTCTGGATGGTAAAGATGTTATAGTAGCTGCGTATGATTTTGACGGAAATCAGGTTTGGATACAGCGTCCGGGAACCTTTTTCAGTCAGCATGGATTTAGTTGCTCTCCGGTATTGTATAATGATAAAGTAATAATCAACGGAAGCAGCCCGGGAGATTCACTGTCTTTTTTTGCAGCCTTAAAGAAATCGAATGGTGACTTAGTATGGAAAGTAGTGCATGAAAATCTGGCGCATAGTTTTAGCACACCAATCATTAGAGAGATGGCAGGTAAAACACAGGTCATTCTTTGTGGAAACGAGGAAATTGCCGGATATGATCCTGATACCGGATTCAAATATTGGTTCGTTAGTGGCCCGTCTAAAGATTTTTGTTCCAGTCCTGTTTATAATGATAAGTACGGATTAGTTATTGTTAGCAGTGCCTGGCCAAGGCGTACTCTTGTAGCAATAAAACCCGATGGAAAAGGTGATGTAACAGAAAGCCATGTTGTCTGGAGATCAGATAAGGGAGCTGTTTATGTACCCTCACCTCTTTGTACAGACGAATATCTTTATACAACTATGACCAATGGCCAGCTTTATTGTACTGATGTATCAAAAGGAGATGTTCTTTGGGTTGAAGATATGGGCAAACAATATTCAAGTCCTGTCCTGGCAGACGGTCTGGTATATATGCCTAATGATGATGGTATAATAACAGTGATTAAACCTGGTCCTAAACCTGAATTTATTGCAAAAAATTCTATTGGTGAGAAAATGTTAGCCTCACCGGTTATTAGTAATGGCAAAATTTATTTAAGAGGATATCAGCATCTTTATTGCATTGGGAAGGATAAAAATCTTAAATGATTAAAATAATATTTGACTAATATGACAAAAAGGATTGAGATTTTAAAAGGAGATATTACCAGGCAAAAAGTTGATGTTATTGTTAACGCAGCTAACAACAGTCTTTTGGGAGGAGGTGGCGTGGATGGTGCAATTCACAGGGCTGCCGGAATAGAGCTGCTAAACGAATGCAAAACTTTAAATGGTTGTGAAACAGGTGAAGCAAAAATGACTAAAGGATATAATTTACCTGCAGCTTATGTTATTCATACTGTCGGGCCCGTCTGGAGAGGCGGAAATTTCAATGAGTATAAATTATTAGCGAGTTGTTATAAAAGTTGTTTAAGAATAGCCGCGGAAAATAAATTTAAAACCATTGCATTTCCTTCGATAAGTACCGGAGCATACAGATTTCCAATTGAAAAAGCTTCCGGGATAGCACTAAAAGAAATAATAAGATTTCTCGAAGACCGTTCTTCAATTGAAAAGGTAAAAATTGTATGTTTTGATGATAATTCTTTATCAGTCTATAAACAAAAATTTAATGAGTTATTAATGCAGTACTAGTCAGATTATTTTGCCACTATGATATGACTTACCGGGTACCATCCCTTGCTGTCCTTTCCTTTTATTCCAATTTGTAAAAGTGGTTTATCCGGGACTATATCATTAATTCCAACAGATAATGTATATTTTCCGGGCTTTAAATCAGCCGGCAAAATAATTGAATCCCTGAGGTTATATATTTCACCGTAGGGAAGGTCAACCGGGTTTTTAATATATTCCTGCACATTTAGTTCCAGGTCGCCCGGCATCCATTTATCAGTTGTAATATTTCCATTAATTATTTTCTCCATTTTTGTACTACCAGAGTTTGCTGAAAGTTTATAGGCTAATTTATAAGGTTTATAACCGGGAGCACTTCCCTTATTTTGCCATTTCATGCTTAAATCAAGAGTTTTACCTGCTTTTACTTTGACTGGATGAACAATTTCTTTGAGTACGAAACGATATCCTAAACGCTGCAGAAATCTTACAATCTCGGCCTTTACCTCATCTCCTTCTGGTAAGGTTGCTGATTTATTGTTTAATACGGAACCGTGAAGAGCAAGCCCATAATTAAATATAAACCTTAGAGGCCATTTTTCGGCAACCCATTTTTTCATTTCCCAACATGATTCCCAGGCAACAGGTGCACGTTTCCAAGCATTCAAAGCATTACTTTCGGCAAGTGCCTGTGTATAAAATTTCGGCATATGCCAGTTCATGTCTCCAAAACAATCGGCCCGCCATCCGACTCCAAGCTTAGTTGCATGCTCAAGCATTGTAAACCGGCTTGCACCGATAGGTATAACAAGAGGAGTTTTTCTAAAAGCCTGAACATAGGCATCAACAATTTTTCTTTGAGAATCAACTGAAGGCATCTGCCGGTCTTTAGTGCCGGAAAGGTGCCATTCTCCCCACCATCCTACCGAGCCCAGGTCAACATGATCCAGATCAGGATGTCCGTCGTATAAAGCTCCAAAGTTTTTTATAAAATCCAGATGTATCTGTAGAACCAACGGGTCATCAAAATCGGGAACAGGAGTATTTGGATGGTTTTCGCCGTCAATAAATACTGTTACATAATCAATTTTTCCGCCAATATTCTTTAGCCAGTCGGGGTAATTCTTCCTGCCGGGATATGTAGTCATTACACGAAGCGCCAAAGTTTGATTGGCTTCACGAGCCTGCTGCAGATAAGAATCTAAAAACTCTCTGTCTATTTTTCCCTGTTCAGGTTCATATCTTTCCCAGGCCCAGCGATAATAACATACTCTGGATGGGATCCATGAAGGCAGGTTTTTATCCTGAATTGCTGTCCGGCTCATAGTCTGCCAGCCGATTCCCGGATTTGAGAGGATTTCATCAGTTTCAGGAGGAAAGATCGTAACTTTTCGTTCCGAAACTTTTACATTATACATTTCTGAAAAAGAGTCAGAAGATTTGTTTTTGTGAAAATCAATATCAGGAGACCCTGAACCTGAACTGTTTATTAGCCGGGAGGGGATTATTACTCCTGCTATTGCAGCATTTTTAATGAAATTCCTTCTTTTCATAATTGTAGATTTAAATTATAATCTTAATAGTAATAAAAAGTTTTAATACCCGTGCTTAGGATATTTTGATCGGCCAGTTTCAAAAGAAGTCTTTTTTAACAGTTTAAATCAGACTTTCATTGATTTTAAAGGAACGAATAAAAGTTTATTTATCTAATGAATTATCTGAAAAGATAATATTGTGTTTTAATATTCAAAAAGATTTCTTTGTCCCTGTTCAAGCTTTAAAAGTTGTTTCTTGACAGATAAGCCTCCTCCATAACCAACAAGCTCACCATTATTTCCAATGATCCGGTGGCATGGAATTATTATGGCAATTGAATTAGCACCATTTGCATTAGCAACTGCCCTTACTGCTTTTTCATTATTAATTGCTTTTGCAAGCTCAAGATAGGAAGCAGTTTTACCATAGCTAATCTGCATAAGTGCTTCCCATACCTTTTCCTGAAAATCAGTGCCAGTAGTTAATATTGGGATATCAAAACGGGTTCTTTTACCCTTAAGGTATTCATCGAGTTGTTCTCTTGTATGTGATAAAATTTCATCATCCTTTACTAAAAATTCGGCGCCCAACTTACTTTTTATTCTTTTATCAATTGTCGATCTCATTTTTCTATACCGGAAATCCAATAAACAAAGTTTATTTTCATAAGAGCCAAGTATTAAGTCGCCTATACTGGTCTTGTAATATTGAATATTTATTTGCTTCATCCGGTTTGTTACTCTAATCTCTTTATACAAATATAAAAAGATCAATTGTGTTAAGCCTCATTTTATCACTCTTATTTATTGTTAATTCATTTAAATTTTGTAATTAAATGAGAAACTAGC
>CAZLXM010000147.1:0-5567 GCA_964563105.1 uncultured Bacteroidaceae bacterium | reverse complement strand
TAACAATTTCTATTTGGTTTTCAACATTTTAAAGAACTGCGAAACTTGAGTTATTTATAATCAAAGATTTCAGGTTTCCTTTAAAAAAAATACTAATTAAAAGCAGCATCATATAATCATTGAAAAATTATTTTGTAATGTTAAAAAACTTATCGAAATTGGTCTTTATATTGTACATGGCAAAAAGATTTTCATTCCGGAGCGGATCCTTTAAATAGCAGAAAATCAGTAATATATATACTATTCTTTATATCTTTATTAGTAAAATTCAAACACTCTACAACTTGTTATATAAAAATATTAGATCATAGCTAAACTATACGACTTTGAGTATTAATTATTTAATTAAATGAGCCATGAAAAATTCAAAAAATTACAACAAAAAAGTTGATGAGATTTCATTAGATGCAATTAGTACAAATTCTCATGATTTAGGATGTAAATTACATAATCGGCGTGAGTTTCTTTCCCGATTGGGTATGGCAGGGGGGGAGTATGTTATTCCTGAATGCCGGATTATTTAATTACAGTATTCGTAAAGTAATGGATTTGCCATTACTACCAGGTGATGGTAAAATAAAACCACGAATTTCAATAGCTTTTTCAAGACAGAAGGATGAATACTACATGGGTTGGCCTGGAGCAGCGTATGATCATTTAAAATCTCAGGCTTTATACACCGAAATCCTGGAGGATGCTGCAAAAGAATTAGGTGTAAATCTTATAATTGAAAGCGGACCTCTCAGGGATGACACAAAAACTGATAATTTTCTCCGGCAGGCAAAAGCTCAAAAAGTTGACGGGGTTCTAATTACCTGCATGAACCTTAATGACGGATGGCCGGCAATACAACGCTTCTTTGAGAATAAGGGCAATCTTCCAACAATTGTATTCGCCCCAAGAGGCACTTTATTTACCAGCCGATTGAATAATTTCAGAGATACACCTAATTTTTTTGTTGGTAGTACAGTAGAAATAGAATGGTTAGCAACTGCTTTACGAATGCTAAAAAGCGTCTGGCAAATGAAAAACACTAATATTGCTGTAATTGAAGATGATCGTACAAGAGAGAAGAAACTTGAGCCTTTGGGTGTCACCTTAGTTCAACTACCTTTGAAACGATATGTTGATGTTTATAATAAAACAAAAGGTGCAGAGGAAGTTGAAGCAATTGCACATGAATATATCAGGAAAGCTAAAGTGATTTTAGAACCAACAAAGCAGGATATTTATGATGCTGCCCGTGCTTATGTTGCAAATAGAATAATTCTGGATGAATCAGGTTGTCATGCTGTTACAATGGATTGTCTTCGTTTGGTCGAAGACAAAACTACTCCTCCCCCTTGTATGGGATATTATCAATTACTTAATGAAAAGACTTGTGGATGTTGTGAAAGAGATATAACAGGTGCTTTATCTCTTTTATTATCGAGCTATCTCTTTAATAAACCTGCATTTTTACATAATCCCGTTGTAGATAATGTTAACAACAATTATGGTGGTGCTCATTGTGTTGTACCTACTCTCATGGATGGTTTTAATGGCGAGGAAGATCCTTTAATTTTAAGGGCCCACCACGAATCTGACCGGGGTGTGTCAACCCAGGTTATTCTTCGGGTGAACCAGCCGGCAACACTTATGAAATTCCTTGATCCGGGTACTCTATATGCTGCCACCGGAACTATAATTGGTAATGTTGACACCCGGCCACATATTGGAATAGGCGGTTGCCGCACAGGTTTTAAGATGGCAATGGATAATGTGCATGACGCAAGAGGATATCCGGGGTCATCATAACGTCCTTATCTATGGAAAGTATCTGCCCCAATTAAGGGCCTGGCGTCAGCTTGCCGGTATCAAAACTGAACACATTACCGGAGGAATATTGTAACAATAGTTTATTAAAATTTTAAGCACATAAAGAGGTATTATATTACATGATCCCTGTTTTGAACGGTTTTTACCTTCAAAATACTAATTAATGGTTGATCATAAGATATTTATATCTTTTATTTGTTCGCGGAAGGATTTTTTTTGAGTAAACGGATTATTTCAAATCCTAAAAACCTTTTCTCATGTCGGTGGCAAAAGAATAAAGTCAATGCAGGAAAGTGCAGTCGGGCGAAAACTTTATAGGGCGATCAATAATTAATCTTTTTTACAGATATTGATAAAAAATATATTTCCTTTTTCCGGAACAGATATTTTTACCGGACTTATAAAATTTTTTGCCATAGCGATTTGTAAAATAATCCGAATAATTTTTTGTTATATTTGCTAAGATTATTGTGGATATTAGTATTATATATCCCGGCTATAGACGTTTAAATTACTAACAAAAAAACTTTAAAACAATTAAATATGATAATAGGTGTTCCCAAAGAAATCATGCCCGGAGAAAATCGTGTATCGGCAATTCCTGAAACAGTAAAAAAAATGGTTGATTCCGGTGCAACTGTACTTTTTGAGGCCGGAGCAGGCCTGGGTTCACATTATAGTGATGATTCCTATCATGCTGAAGGGGCTGTAATTTTAAAAGATGTAAAAGAACTGTATGCCCGCAGTGAGGTTATTTTAAAGGTTAAAGAGCCTATGTACAATCAGGAACAAGGAAGTCATGAGTTAGATATGATGCATGAGGGACAGTATTTGATATCCTTTTTACATCCTGCCTCCCCTGATAACCATAAAATGGTAAGGCAAATGGCCGAAAAAAAAATTATTGGCCTTACGCTT
Organism: uncultured Bacteroidaceae bacterium; assembly: GCA_964563105.1. GTDB lineage: Bacteria > Bacteroidota > Bacteroidia > Bacteroidales > CAYVTV01. The sequence continues at coordinate 2,831 of CAZLXM010000147.1, read as the reverse complement.
GACGGGATTCCGCGAATAAGCCGTGCCCAGGCAATGGATGCACTTTCTTCAATGAGTGCTTGTGCCGGTTATAAAGGTATGATAATGGGTATTAATGCTATAAGTAAATTTGTTCCATTTGTTACCAGTGCTGTTGGAAGGCTAAAACCTGCTACTGTACTGGTAATAGGAACCGGAGTTGCAGGATTGAGGGCACTGGCAACAGCAAAAGGTCTTGGAGCTACAGTCTATTCGGCAGATATCAGACCTGAGGCTAACAAAAATGCTGAATCTCTTGGTGCTATTATTGTTAATACGGGTGTTCCGGAAGATGTTGCAGTGAGTTCGGATGGGAAACATGCTAACCAGTTGCCTGATAAATGGCTTGAAATTGAAAGAGAACAACTTCGTGAAATTGTATCCAAAGCAGATATTGTATTTTGTTCAGCTCTTATTCAGGGTAAAGTAGCGCCAATCTTAATAACCGAAGAAATGGTCAAAAGCATGCAGACTGGAAGTTGTATAATTGATATATCAATTGATCAGGGGGGGAACTGTGAAATTACACCTCCGGGAGCAGTCGATACTAAACACGGGGTCATTATAGAAGGTATAAAGAATATACCTGGCATGCTTTCAACAAGTTCAACAATTATGTTTTCCAGGAATATCTATAATTTGCTTGAGTTTATGACTAAAAACGGACAAATTTACCTGGATTTGGATGATGAGATCATCTCCTCGATCCTTGTTACAATCAATGGTGAGATTGTCCATCAGGGTACTCTTGAAGCTATGGAATTAAAATAATAGAAAATTACCTTTATTCTTTAATCATGACTTTGATTCAGTTTATACTTTTAATTATCTTCATTGTGGCTGCTGTAATTGGTTATTTACTGATAAATAAAGTTCCTTCCCGTTTACATACTCCGCTTATGTCCGGAATGAATGCTTTATCCGGAGTAACAATAATAGGTGCCCTCCTGGCCACTGCAACTGCACTTACAAGTAGAAGCCCGGCGATTGGCTACATATTTGGCACTCTTGCCATAATCCTTGCAATGATAAATGTTGCAGGAGGCTTTGCAGTTACAAATCGCATGCTTAAAATGTTTGGACGTAGTTCACAAAATAATGATGAAGATGAATGAATTGTATATTCTTTTAAGCTTTTCCACTTCTCAGTTTTTATCAGACGGAACATATTATGTTTTATGTGCCCTGTTAGCTTTATTGGTATTACTGGGTATTCATTTAATGAGCAGAGTTAAATCAGCAGGTTTAGGTAATCGTTTAAGTGCCCTCGCAATTGCTCTTGGGATAATTATTACTCTTATCAAAAAAGATATACTTCCTGTTTGGGCAATATATCCCGGTATGATAGCCGGTTTGTTAACAGGCTTAATACTTGCTTCAAGAGTGAAAATGATCGAGATGCCTCAATTAGTCGCACTTCTTAATGGTATTGGGGGAGGGGCATCTGCAATAGTAGCATCTTTTTCCTTTTTAACTTTATACGGAGGTGTGGATATTTTTGGAAAATTGACCTCAGTTCTTGCTATAACAGTTGGAATGATTACTCTTTCCGGTAGTTTGGTTGCAGCAGGCAAACTTCACAGATTATTGGATCAAAAACCTGTTATTTTGACGCAGCACCGTTTCTATACTATGTTATTGGTGATTGTCCTTCTATTAATGATAATTCTGAGTGTTTTTCGACAGAATATAAATGGCCTGATATATCTCATATCTATAATTATTATTTCCTCCGCTTTTGGATTGCTTTTCACTTTAAGAGTAGGTGGGGCAGATATGCCTATAACAATATCTTTGCTTAACAGCCTTAGTGGTGTAGCTGCTGCAATTGCCGGTTTTGCTGTTAACGATATACTTCTGGTTTCTCTTGGAGGTATTGTTGGTGCTTCGGGGCTTTTTCTTACACAGATAATGTGCCGTGCCATGAACAGAAATCTTATGGATATTTTGCTTGGCAGGACAACACTTCAGAATAATAGCAGAATTAGTGAGGCAGAGCATTTAATACCGGGGAAGGAAATAAAACCAGTTGATGAACAAGCCGGGACTGATAATAACAACGGATCCGGTGAGGAGATGGATGTTGCTGGTCTTATCAGGAATGTGAAAAAATTAATAATTGTTCCGGGTTACGGAATGGCACTTGCTCAAGCGCAGCATCTTGTAAAACAGCTTGCTGTAAAACTAAAAAGCAAAGGGGCAGATGTGAAATATGCGATACATCCGGTTGCCGGCAGAATGCCGGGGCATATGGATGTCTTACTTATTGAGGCCGGGGTACCCTTTGAGGATGTTTATGAAATGGATGATATCAATGATGATTTTAAGAATGTTGATTTGACGATAGTTGTTGGGGCAAATGATGTGTTAAACCCTTCTGCCCGTGATGCAGAAGGAACTCCTATTTATGGAATGCCAATATTGAATGTTGACCAGTGTCCTAATATATTGATATTCAATTATGATCTTCAGCCAGGATATTCAGGTGTTGAAAATCCTCTTTATTCCAGAAAACAAGGTGTAAAAATTATACAGGGTGATGCTGCAGTTACGCTTGAAAATTTTTTAGCTTTAATTGATAATGAAACCGGCAATAATTAAATTCAATCAAAATTGTATATAATACTTTAGTTCTATTTTAATTAGTAATATTTAGCATTATAAGAGAAAAGAAGTTGATTGCAGGAATTTAATAGTTTGAATATTTTTTATAAATGAGTATTTAATTTAATCTTATAAAATATTTTATTATGGAAAATAAAACAAGGGGACATTCTATTTCACGTCGTAGTTTTGTCGGTAGTTTAGTATCT
>CAZLXM010000146.1:0-5766 GCA_964563105.1 uncultured Bacteroidaceae bacterium | reverse complement strand
CATAAACCTTTTCAGGAATTTATTGGTTCAACACCAACATTATCAAGTCGCCCCGGAGTTGTTTGCCGAAGTGGTGTTAAAGATATTGACGGAGAGTTAGGCTACTTTCGTATTTTTTTTATTGATGGTGATACATATACTTATTCTTCACCAATTCGTTTTTGCAAAGACCCGGGAAAACAAAAATCTGAATTAGAGCTTAATCTTAGCCTGATGTATGATAATGCAAATGACGGAACATTTGATAAAAATGCTGCCATAATTAAAAATTTTCTTCCCCTGGACCTGGAAAATTGCAAAATCAGGTTTGTAATGAAGAAGGGCGATTACAAAGTGTCCTCCGGCCTAATAAGCCAGAAAATTAATACTGATACTCTTTCAGTAGTGGATGTATATACAAATGTTCAACAGGATGAAATAAAGGTTGTGAAGATTTTTCCTGTAAATTAAATTACTTAATATCATTTATGATTGTTCAATAAGCTTTAACGAGGCCTGAAGGTGTTTGGATATAAAATTTAATAAACCAATAATATGCTTAATCAAAGAGTAAAATTAGCAACTTTAATAATATTGTTATGTTCAGGTATAACCTTTATCCAGGCTCAATCAACGGCGCATCAATGCTCTGAATTTTCGATAATTGATCCCGCATATAGTAATAATACCAAAGTCCCGGCATCAAATATTGATAATTCAAAAGTCCCGTGGATATATGGTCCTGCAGAACTGGAATGCTGGCGGCTTCAACTGTTGATGCAACGCAAAGATTCTGCAAAGTTAAAAGTCGGATATCCCGGCGTTTTTCATAAACCTTTTGTCAGGGGATCTTTCAGGCTTATACCGGAAAAGCCAAAAATGTTAAATAAAATTTCATTCAGGGCTGTTGGAAATGCTAAGGTTTATATTAACGGCTCTTTAGCCGGCTCTTTTACTGATAGTGATATAGTTCATTCCATTATTTTAAAGAAAAATCTGATAATTAAACAAATACAATTCGATTTAGAAACTCAAAACGATCCTCTTGCTTTGCTTATAGAAGACCAGGATTTATCAACTTCTTTAAAAAATTGGGAATGGAAACCTTATGAAGGTGATTGGGAATTTGCCTCTCAGTTTCCTCAAAATATTGAAAATGTACCTCCTCACAGGCTGGAGGACCCGGTTATTGAATTAGAACCACAAAGTGTTGAAAAGAATCTTTTCGATTTCGGAAAAGAATTGTATGGATATATCATAATTAAGAGTCAGAATAAGCCTGTTATGAATGCGGGGGAGTCTGCCAGAGAGGCTTTAGATATCGAAACGGAGCAAAAAGAACAATCCATGGAAATGGAAAAAACAAGTGAGAACATCTGGACAACGAAAAATCCTGTTGCTTTCAGGTATTTATATGTTGAAAACAATAAAATAGAAAATATAAGTTGTAAAGCTATTTTTTATCCACTCGCATACAGGGGGGCATTTGCATGTTCTGATTCTTCCCTTACAAAAATATGGATGCACAGTGCATATACTCTTCGTTTGAATATGCACGACTTCTTGCTGGATGGTATAAAAAGAGACCGTTTACCCTGGGCAGGTGATTTGGCAATGAGTTTATTAGTAAACGCCCATACTTTTTATGATCCCGAACTTGTGCGCCGTTCTCTTGTTGCTTTGGGCCGGGCAGGTATTAAGGAAAAAGATATTAATGGCATCATTGATTATTCACTTTGGTGGATCATTGCACAGGATCTTTACCAGCTTTATTTTAATGATCTTACTCACTTAAAACAGGAATGGGACAGAATTAAAACAGCGCTTTATGATTTAAATTCGCGAAGTGACTCAAATGGTTTTTTACAATTAGAAAATAATTCATGGCTATTCATTGACTGGATAAAAGCGAAAAAATGGACGGCACTTCAGATTTTATGGTGGCAGGCCCAGGAAAGCGGGGCAAAACTTGCACAGCGTTTAGGAGATAATGAAACAGTAAATTTATTTAAAAAGAATGCTGAAAAACTAAAATTAAACCTTAAAAAAGTATCATGGGATGAGTATAATCAGATATGGTTGTCAAATAACAAACCTGATTCTGAGCTCAACAGATATCCTAATTTTTTAGCTGTCATTTCAGGACTAACGAGTGACATGCAAACTTCCGGCATCAGGGCACTACTTGAAAATGACAGCATAAAATCAGTAGGGACACCTTATATGGCCGGTTTTGAAGTAATGGCCCTTTCGAAACTTGGCAATATCGAATATATGTTAAAATATGTAAATGATTATTGGGGAGGAATGCTCAACAGAGGAGCAACTACTTTTTGGGAGGGATATGATCCCGGGGAAAACTTTGAAGAACAATATTCATTTTACGGGAGGCCTTATGGAAAAAGTTTATGCCATGCCTGGAGTGCAGGTCCTGCTGCTTTTTTAATTTCAGGATTGTCAGGATTAGAACCATTGGAGGATGGCTGGCGACTTTTTACAATTTGTCCTGATTTAGGCTCCCTTGAATGGATAAGTGTATGTTTGCCCACGCAATATGGCGACATAACTGTTGATGTAAAAAATAAAGATATTAGAATATTTATTCCACAGGGAACTGCATTAAAATGGAAAGATAGAGTAATTGAAGGCCCTCGTATTTTTAATGACAAACTTTAGGATAAAATATAAAGTTTTACAATATTGCTAAAAAAAAGGGTGCTTAGAATTCTAAACACCCTTAACTGATCTACATTTATGTCGGATAATAATTTTTAAGCGGTCACTTCAGACAAAACTTTTGAAGTTAAAGCAATATTATCAGCAATTGGGCAACGACGCTCAATTTCATGAAGGAATTCATTTTTCTCCTCTATTGTCATATCAGCATCAATTTTTACAAAAGTGCGAATTTCGGTAAATCCCGGGCGGCCTACATTGGTTTTACCCATAAGGAAATCTTTATCTATATCGCCTTCTGTTGTTACGTCGATTCCTCTTAATTTTATATTACGCTGATCAGCAATAATACGGCCAAGGGTACAAATACATGCGGCCAGGCTGGAAAGAAATATTTCCAGAGGATTAGGCCCTTTATTAGTTCCTCCTGCTGCAAGAGGCTGGTCAATTACAAATGAATGGGAGGCGTTTACATCAATGCGGTAGCCGTTATTAATAACCGCATTTACAGATACTTTAGAAATAGCCATATAAAAACAATTTTAATGTGGGTTCATTAAAATAACTTTTTACCATAATTTGAAATTTTGAAGAACCCGTTTGTCAAAATTTTCAAATTTGCGCAAAATTACAATTTTTTAATTGATAAACTTTTAAATATTACGAGAGGGCATAAAAAGATATGTTAATTTATGTAATTTGGTGACAAATAATCCAGGCTATTGTCTTTGTTGATTTTTCAGCCGAAAGAGCTAAAAAAGAATGAAAAAATTAAGTGGTTCCCTCAGAACGACGTGAACAACAACAATATAACTAAAATATTTTCTGATGAAACCTCCATGTACTATCGTTCACAACAAGAAAATGAAAATATTTGGAGGTTCCGTCAGAACGACGTGATTAACAACAATATAACTCAATTATTTTCTGATGAAAAATTATTCTAAAACAGGTTTATTTTTAGGGATTACCTTTTTAATCAGTTATTCTGCCGCCGGAATATTTAAATTAGCGGGTGGTAACTATCAAAACAGGGCAGGGTTCATGATTTTTGGAGCTGCATACATGTTTATACCAATGATTTCGGCAATAATTGTTAAAAAATATATTGCCCGTGAAAAGCTTAATGATTTATTAATATCATTTAAAATCAATAAATGGTTTTTTATTGCATGGCTATTAATGCCGATTATTGCTTTTTGCAGTTTTGGGGCAAGTCTTTTATTTCCCGGCATACATTACTCTCCGGAAATGACCGGGATTATTCAACGTTTTGAATCTATTATGACTCCCGGACAAATTGAACAAATGAAAAATTCGCTGGAAACTATTCCTTTTGATCCATTTTTGATGACATTGATACAGGGCCTGATTGCCGGATTAAGTATTAATGCAATAGCCGGATTTGGAGAGGAATTTGGATGGAGAGGCTTTCTACTTACTGAATTTAAAGAAATGAGTTTTGCAAAAGCCAGTCTTATTATTGGGTTTATCTGGGGTATCTGGCATGCACCTATTATTTTAATGGGACATAATTATCCTCAGCATCCAAAGGCAGGGGTAATTATGATGATAATTGTCTGTATTTTACTTACTCCTCTTTTTATTTATATAACAATTAAATCGCGATCAGTCATTGCTGCGGCAATTATGCATGGGACCTTAAATGCCACTGCAGGACTCGCAATTCTAAAAATAGAGGGCGGGAATGATTTGATTACCGGAGTGACTGGTTTAGCAGGGTTCTTAACACTATTGCTTTTTATAGCATTTATGTTTCTATATGATTATTTTATCAGCGGAGATAAAATATTAACCGGTAAAATACAAGATCACTTATAAAACAGAAAAGGTTGCCACCCCTTTAAAAACATTTCCGGATTGAATAAGCAACTGACAGGTTATATCAATAAATTAATTTTTGTCTTTTTCAAACTAATCAAACAATACTTTAAAATATTTGTTTTTTACTGTAATAAATAACAAAAGCTTTATATTTTCAGGATTTTAACTGAGAATCAAATTATTTTTTAATTAAGCAGCAAATAATGGAACTTAAAGAAGCAATTTTCAACAGAAGGACTGTACGTAATTTTAATTCAAGATTAATTTCGGATGAAACATTATTTGAAATTCTTGAAGCCGGGATCTGGGCGCCATCGCATGGGAATAATCAACCCTGGGAGTTTATATTGATTGGGCCTGAAACTCGCAGTAAATTATTAAATGCATATCAAAAGGCCATGGAAGCCGGGCCTTTATCTAATCCTGATCTTCCTGATGAAAAAAAGGAGATGATCCGTAATTTTTCCAGAGATTTTGGAGGTGCACCGGTTATTATTTCCGTTATATGCCCGCCGGCCCTGACTGATCTTGATAAATATGATTTTCCTTTATCGGCTGCTGCTGCAATTCAGAATGTTTTTCTTGCTGCCTGGGAGAAGCAAATAGCCGGAATATGGTTGTCTTTTGGTAATATGCCGGTTGCACGTTCTTTGTTAAATATATCTGACAATGGAATGATAGCGGGAATTTTGGCTCTTGGATATCCTGAATTTGTTCCACCTGCCCAGGAAAGAATTAATGTAAAGGAAAAGTTGTCTTATTTACCTTGATTTATCTGTATTTATTTAGTGAATAGGATTTTGAGGTTTTTTTTGATTAGATTTAATGATCATTAATTATTAGATTTATATTATAAACACAGCTATTGAGCTGAGTTTTTGTAAATTTATTATATGCGATTTATAGGGGCATTGGTTAAGAGATCATTTCAATAGCAAATATTGTGCGATTGAAAGCTGACAAACTTTTGATAGGATGCAATATTTCAGCATATTTCTACTCCTGTATTATACGATTAGAAGTTTAGATGGGGTTGGAGAAGGATTTATTTCCGGTCTTCTAATCCTGTATGATACGATCATAAGAGGTAAATATTTTATTTCTATTCGTATAAAAAATGAGTTTCAATTCCAATATGGTACGATTAGAAGCACGCTTTTTGAAGCTTTCACAAGAAGATATTAACGCATTTCAATTGTATCGCTTCGGTCTCATACATATTGTTTCTGCGGTTCTGCTGAGATAATTTTGGGACCAAAACTTGTT
>CAZLXM010000145.1:0-5780 GCA_964563105.1 uncultured Bacteroidaceae bacterium | reverse complement strand
CCGCTAAAAGGAAATACCATTCTCTCCGGTATCGAACTTATTATGGAAAATTAACAATGCATCATTTAAATAAAAAATTGTTGTATAGTGAAAACACATATTAGAATATTTTCAATTAAATTAATCATTATTGCCGGATTTCTCGGCATAGCTTGTACTACAAGAGTATCTGAATGGATACTTCTTAACACTCTGCCTGAACAGTATTTACTTGTATACTTTCATGGAAATAACCCCTCATCAGAAATTATGAAACAAAATGACATATTTGCCGGAAACTTAAATCTTGCAAATATTCATTACAATAGTATTAAAAAGGATAATTTGGAAAAGCCTTATTACGCCCTCTATTACAGAAATAAGCTTTTCTCAACCTATAATAATATAAATGAGATGACAGGTTTAACTTTTTCCCCATTAAGAAAAAAAATTGCTGATGAATTGATGGAGGGTAAAGTCTGTGTTATGCTATATCTAAAGTGTGATAATAAAGAGAAAGATGATAAAGGTTTCAGGATACTGCAAAATGCCCTGGAAAAATCACCTTTTAAAGATATCATAACAGTATTTGAATTAAGCAGAACATCAAAAGAAGAAGCCCATTTTGCTTCACTTCTTCTAAATGTTGAAGATGACCTGAAAGATATTATGGAACCAATGTTATTTGGAATTTTTGGAAGGTTCAAAGCACTTGAACCTTTACTTGCCGGCGGTATTACCGAAGAAAACATTGGTTATCTCATTGATTATGTAACAGCAGAATGCAGTTGCCTGATTAAAGACGACCTTCCGGGTACAGATATTTTATTTGACGGAGATTGGGAAAATCCCAAGCCGGCACTCGTTAATGATATAATAGATGCTAATCCTGCTCTTGGGTTACGATGAATTCAGATAGTGTCACATATGACTCTATTGCAGAAAGGCCATTACCTAAATGGCTAATTGATCAGAAAGAAGGACTTTGTGAAATACAGCCAAAAGAAATTGTAATGAAAGAAAACAATTCTTTGATGATATCCTTCACAATCACCGGATTAATTATTTTATTAACTGTTGTAGTACTTTCTGTTTATATAAAAAAGAAATTTAAGGAGAATTAAAATGAATTCAATAAAATTGGTATTCAAAGAACTTCTTTATCGGAAAATAAATTCAGTAATAATTTTATTAACAGTGATTACAGCCAGTTCCATTTCAACTGCCATCTACACTTTAAGTAAGGCAAGTGAAAATGAAACCAGGAAAATAATGAGAGAACAAGGTCTTAACTTATATATTTTCCCAAAAGGTACTAATCTCATAGACTTTTATTCTGTTAATAAAACTGAAACATTCCCGGAATCCTATGTAAATGTTCTTGCAGAATCCAAAACTTTTAATGCAGTACGTCATTTAACCGGTATACTGCAATTAAGATACCCTGAATGGAGAGATCCAAACGGATCGGTTCACCAGATAATATTATTTGGTTATAAAGATGAAGCTACTCAAATTTATCTTCCTAAACAACAGGTTATGGGTTATGATGTACCTGAAGGGACAGTTTATCTGGGTTCCTTAATATCCCGAAACATTAAAGATGGAGACCCTTTTATAATAAAAGGTGTTGACGGGAAGGATTATTCTTTTAAAGTAGCCCAAAGACTTACAGAAGGCAGAGGCATGATAGATCAGGGTGTTTCATTTAACATTAAAGATTTGCAGCAAATAATGAATATGCCGGGTCAGATTAACAGAATAGAAGCATTGGGTTGTGTATGCTATGATGGGAGAATAAATAATGCAAGAAAACAGGTTCAGGAAATATTCCCCGATCTTGAAGTAACGGAAATAAGTAATATTGCGGATGCACGTGAGAACCAGCGTATGATGATGAACAAATATGGCGCCTTCATTATACCTTTTGTCATAATTTCGTCATTACTAATTACGGTCTTACTTTTTTATCAGAATATTAACATACGCCGTCGTGAAATAGGATTACTCAAAGCTATAGGAAAAGGCACAAATAATATCCTGTTTATAATCATCTTTAAAGCCTTTTTATTTGGTCTGGCAGGCGGAATCATCGGATTTTTCCTGGGAAGTTATATTGCCGGATACTTTGGAAAAGAAATTTTCAGGTTTACTGCCCATAGTATTAAACCAATATGGACACTCTTTTATTATTGTATAATAATTTTTCCTCTGCTTTGGATGTTAAGCAGTTATATTCCCGCAATTCTTGCAGCAAAAATTGACGCAGCAAAAACACTAAATGAAGAATAATTATTATTAACATTTATGAAAATCCGGAATTATGATTGAGCTATCAGAAGTAACAAAAAGATATTATAAGAATGAGACAATATTTACAGCTCTTGATAACATAGACCTTACGATTAATAAAGGAGACTATCTGCTGATAAACGGAATGAGCGGTGCAGGAAAATCAACTCTTTTGTATATTATTGGCGGCTTAATAAAACCTGATAAAGGCATCGCCAGATTTAATGGAAAAGACATATACACAATGGATAGTAAAGAAAGGGATATTTATCGTAAAAAACATGTAGGCTTTGTCTTTCAACAATTTCATCTTATGCCCTATCTCACAGTATATGACAATATAAAATTAGCATGTTATGAAAAAAGTCATATAGAACAAATAAACTATTATTTGAATGAATGCTCGATAAGTGCATTAAAAAACAAATATCCGTCTGAATTAAGTGTTGGGGAAAAACAAAGAACAGCATTTATACGTGCCATAATTTCAAATCCTGACATAATTCTTGCAGATGAACCCACCGGCAATCTTGATGAAGTTAATAGTAAAATTCTTATGAACCTTATTGACGGTTTTCATGCAAATGGAGGTACAGTGGTTATAGTAAGTCATAGCCCCGAAATATCTTCTTATGCAAAAAAGACATTAATCCTTGATAAAGGACAAATTAAAAAATAATTAAAATTTTATTAATAAGATCATTCCGGATTTTTAATATGCAGTTAATTAATAAGTTTGTTTTAGCAGGGCTCATTTGCCTCTCTCTCAATCTGCAAAATATTTTTGCACAGGAGGATTTTGAAAATAAAGGTCATTTTTTTATTTCTCCTGATTTTGGCCTGTTATTAGGAACAGTTACCAGAATTGAGGTTGCACCCATGCTTGGATATTATCTTACAAATCGTCTTAGTCTTTCAGCAGGTGTCAGATATGAATATTACAGGGAAGCACGCATTTACCTTGATCCCCTCAAAACGCATATTTATGGCCCACGTTTTCAACTTAAATTCACTTTTATTGAAAATCTTAACAATATTTTGCCTTTTGGATTATATTCTGCTCTTTTCTTCCAGGCGGAAAATGAAACTTTAAGCCTTGAAAGTAAATACTTTGGTTTCCCTTCAGCTCCCGAAGATGGAAGGTTTTGGCATAATATTACACTTGTTGGCGGAGGCCTCAGGCAGCCTGCAAGTAAAAATCTATTTTTTAATGCTGCTTTTTTATGGGATATTGATAATTCTTTCAGTTCACCTTACATAAATCCTGTTATAAGAATCGGACTACAATATAATTTTGGTCAACGTGAAGAGAAATATTAACGGGATATCTCCTTTTTTAAAATATTTAACATCCTTGTGTTTTGATTAATAAAATTATTCTATTTAATTTGAAAGTTTATTTTTTAGTTAAACTATTATGAAAATATCAGAAAATAAAGTTGTATCAATTATTTACGAGTTAAGAAAAGAAAACGCTGATGGTGATATTGTTGAAGTATTAACAAAACATAATCCCCTGACTTTTCTGTTTGGAAGAGGCAATCTGCTTGCCAGATTTGAAGATAACCTTCTTGGACTGGCAGAAGGTGAAAAATTTAATTTCAGCCTTAAAAGTGAAGACGCTTATGGACCTGTAGAAGAAAATGCAATTGTAAATATTTCAAAGAAAGCCTTTGAAATTGATGGAATAATTGATGAAAAGCTATTAACCATTGGGAATACTATTGCAATGATGAATAGTGATGGCAGGAAATTAAACGGGACCATCCTGGAAATTCATGAAGATAAAGTTAAAATGGATTTCAATCACCCAATGGCTGGTGTTGATCTCTATTTTTCAGGAGAGGTTACTGAAATAAGGGATGCATCTGAAAATGAAATCATGCATGGACATATTCATTCTTCAGGCGGTTCCTGTGATGGCTGTGGTGATGAGTCCGGATGCAGCGGATGCTGTTGATTTTCTTTCATAAGTCCTTTCCCCTCCCTTCAGTATAGGACATCTTTAAACAAATAATAATGCTAATTTAGTTTTATTATTTGCAAAAATAATTATAGCTTCCTATTCTAATCCTGTTTAACTTTGTTCAAAAAAAATATAATTATGCATTTTTTGAACAAAGTTTATTTAATCTTTATCCTCTTTATTGGCTATTCATGTGTTACGGATGTTGCTGAAAAGAAAGAAGATAATGTACATGGTTTAATTGCTAAATGTTATTTTTCGGGATTTGAACTTGCAAATCATACCTATAATGCTATCTCAGCAATAAGTGATGGCAAAATATATTATGTTTTATCTTCAAAATCAATTGATGAGGGTGGTAAAATATACTCTTACGATCCTCTCAATGACAAAATCAGTTTTCTTGCTGATTTAACTGAAATTTGCGGAGAAAAAAATCTCAATACTGTCCCTCAGGGAAAAAGTCATGTTAAGTTTTACGAAAAAAATAATAAATTATATTTTTCCACACATGGCGGTTATTATGAGATTAGAGAAGGAATGGAAAGGGTTCCGATAAATCTTCCTTCTAAATATAAACCTTATCCGGGAGGACATTTTCTTAGCTATAATCTAAAAAGCGGGCAGTTCGAAGACCTCGCACTCGCACCTTTTGAAGAAGGTATAGTTACAATGAGCATGGATACCCTTCGTATGCAAATATATGCAATTACCTGGCCTTATGGATATTTTATTCATTATGACCTTTCTTCAAATTCAATGAAAAATTTGGGAAAAATTTCTTCTAATGGAGAAGCAGGTCAGCCGGGTGATGATTATCGGGTACTTTGCCGCAGCTTATTAATAAACCCTGAAAATGGCTATGTTTATTTTTCAACAGGTGAAGGAGATATATTTTATTATATACCCGGTGAAGCCGGGATTAGAAAGCTGGAAGATATAAGCCTTAAACTGGATTATTTTGGAAAATATGATCCCTCCAGGCCTGGAAGTATGTCTTATAACTGGAGAAGCATCTTTTGGTACGCCCCGGAAAAAGTTGCTTACGGTGTTCATGGAAATTCAGGATATCTTTTCAGATTTGATCCCCGGGAGCCGAAAATTGAACTGGTAGAACGGATTACATCCGAACCTTCCAAAAAATCGGGAATGTTTGATCAGTTCAGTTATGGCTATCTGGGTTTTGAACCGGGGCCGGACAATGAAACTATATATTATCTTACCGGAGGCCCGATTTACTCAGACGGTAAGAGGGTTAAAGGTGAATTGGAAATTGGCCTTGGTGGGGCAAGGGGCCTGGAAAATCTGCATTTGGTCACTTATAATATTCCCGAAAGGAAGTATACAGATCACGGACCAATATTTCTTGAGGACGGCCAAAGGCCTACATGGGTAAACTCCATTGCAATAGGACCTGATAATTATATTTATACTCTTGCACGTTTTAAATATAATAATCTTGATATAGAAGACCTTATAAAAATACCCGATCCGTTAAGAATAAATACTAAATAATAAAACCTATAATTCATTCATAATTATG
>CAZLXM010000144.1:0-5922 GCA_964563105.1 uncultured Bacteroidaceae bacterium | reverse complement strand
TTTATCAGGGCTCAATGATCTGTATTGCATTTTCCTCAAATTTAATACCCCTGTCCCTAAAGACCAGGGTATCACTAACAGTATTCTTATAATCATCATCCTCCCAGGTATAACTCAAATACATAGACTGAAAAGTTATACCAGTCCAGGACTCACTACTGCCAGACTTGTCAAAATACTGGCCACTACCACTAACCTGATAAGCTGAACCATCAGCAGGAGTGATTGTAATAGGACCGGAACTACCCTTATCATTCGAAAACTCCAAAGTCATGGAATAATCACCACCGGTACGATTGGCCAAACCATTGGAGACTACGGCCTTACGACTAATCGAGCGTAAATTGATCAATAAATCATACTCAACATACTTATTACGGAAAATAACTGTATCAACAGCCAAACCACTAACCTTATCACTACGAATATTCCAACCACGATGTAAATATGTACCATGATAAGCATTTACATATTTAATACCAAACATTACCCAATTCTTAGGATACTTATTTGATTCCCAGTCACCTATGACACGGGGATCAGCATTACTGATAGCCGGCTTACCCTGCAAAATACTATCGGCAGAAGTACCGGTCAGACGCAATGGAATAACATATAAACCCGTAAGTGACAAAGGATCATCAAAAAAAGAACCTGACAGCTCTACACGGATCAAACCATTATAAGAACCTTTGGGAATAGTAACTGTACCCGCAGGGCTTAGACTATAATAAGAAGATGGAAGCTCCAACAGCTTTAATGCAGGGTCTGTATTAGTGTAAACATCAGTTAAAATACTATTGTCCAAAACATAATCAACAGTCCAATTCCATTTCTGAACATACATACCACCAATGCTGATGCCTATATCAAACTTGCCTTCCTTATCCAAAGAATTATCAAGACGGTCCTCTCCAAGGGACAAGGTACGCAAAGGACGCTGATAAGGAAAATAAACTGCCTTTAACTCATAATCATCAAAGGATACCGGCTGATTCTGGCACGAGGTGATAACCAGCAGAAAAACTAAAATATATAATAATCTTTTCATAGTTAATTGTTTTCTGATTAATATTCTACCAACCCTTATTTTGTACAATATCATATTTCAAAGTCTCTGTATAAGGTATAGGGCCATAGATCATATCCTCACTATAAGAACGATCTTCAATATTCTTGTATGTATAAGTATAATCATTACCTTCACGCGTGATATAAACTCCGCGAACAGGAGACTGAATACTGGAAATATCATTCCAGCGGCGAATGTCCCAAAAACGAAAATCTTCAAAACATAACTCCAAACGACGCTCATTACGGATCAATGAACGCATTTCGTCCTTCGTGCTAAGGGATTCAAGATACGGGTCAGGGGAAGGGATACCGGCACGGGCACGAAGCTCCCTTATCTTATTACGCGCAGTAAATCCATAACCGTTAGGGTCACCATCAGGGCCCCAGGCCTCATTGGCAGCTTCGGCATAATTCAACAATAACTCGGTCATACGCGCCAAAACAAAGGTATGGGCAGTGCTGACAAGAGAAGAAGGGTTTAAATTAACACCACTGGCCATGAACTTCTTAAGATAATAACCCGTACGGGTAGAAGAAACAAGCTCATTTATACCATTAGAAGGGGCCCCTACATAAGTATTAATGACTGCTTTAAAGTTCATGCCATTATAAATAATGTAATCCGATAAACGCGTATCCCGGCCAACATAGGGGAAAGCCCCATCATAACCACTTAAAGGGTCAGTAATGGGATAACCATTTTTCATCGGAAATGCATCTACAAGGTTCTGGGAAGGATTTGTATTACCAGCTCCAAACAAAGAAGGTGGAAAATTAGCCTGCTCCCAGCTGCGGATTGACTGCTGGGAACGGTTCCAAATGATCTCCTTGCTACGAATATCATTATAAAAAGTCTTACCACCTCCAAGTAAAGAACCTAAATCCTTAAGTAAAGGACCGGCTGACTCAGCAGCATCGGCCCAGCTTATACCCGATCCGGAAAAAGCAGGACTGGCCGCAAGTAAAGCTACACGGGATTTTAAAACTCGCGCAGCATTACCCGCCACACGGTTCTCATATTGAACTCCCATAGTAGCATTCCAGTCACCATCACCACTACGGTTAGCATAAACATCCGGTAAATTGGAAATGGCAATATCCAAATCAGACATAATACTGTTAACACACTCACGAAAAGTATTACGGGGTAAAGCCCACTGATCGCGGGGAGTAATGTGAGTGTCTATTATGGGAAAACCAAGTAAAACACCATCAGGGCCCTTACCACTAAAATATTGCAATAAACGCCACTTAAACCACGCACGTAAAGCATATGCCTCTCCTTTTAAACGCTGCTTGTGCAAACGGTCACGATTGGCATTAACCTCAGGGGAGTTACGAACATCTACAGAATAAGTAACCTTATCATAAACACTCAAAAATTTGTTAATATAACTTAATTGAGAATAACAACTGCTCCAGGGATTGCCAGGGTAATACTTACTGCTCCATTCACCAGTAGCCATACGGCTATAAGCAGAACCCTGAACATTTGTTACTGCATCATCACTGGCTGCATCATAATAAAAATTATAACCATTTGGCAAATTATTATAAGCAGTGATCAGAATACCTTCTGTATAAGTTGGGCTGGATAAAATGTCCTCCTCATACAAATTATTAAACTTTCCTGGCTCAAGAAATTTATCACAGGAACCAGTGAGAAAAATAAAAAATATTGTCAAAAGAAAATATAAAACCTTTTTCATATCATCCTGATTTTGTATCAATTAAAAGTTTAAGTTTAAACCAAGGGAAAACGCACGAAGCTGTGGACGGGAACCTACATTCAACTGCAATTTATCCTTATCTTTGGATATCATACCTAAATTATTGCCACGGACAAAAAAACGAACAGCTTCCAAACCGGCAAAATCAAATCCCGACAAAACATAGGTCAATTGAAGGGTATTAAAAGTAAACCAGTTGGTAGAATATAACCAAAAGGTCGAATTACGAAAATTATTCGCATTCGAAGAAGAGGATAACCTTGGATACTTAGCGGTTGAAGAAGTCTCCGGGGTCCAACGGTCCCAAACAACATCAGAATATTTACGGTCCCCATAAATCCAATAATAAGCATTATTGTAATAACGGTCCTGACCTGTCTGACCACGGCCTAAAGCAAAAAACTCAAACGACTTATATTGTAAATGTAAATGCAAACCATAATCAAAACGGGCACGGGAATTACCTATAATAGTAATATCGGAATCATCAACCTTACCATCCTGGTTCAAATCCTTGTATTTGATATCACCGGGCTGAACAGGACCAAAATCCTGAAAAACACTATTATCAATATCAGACTGGTCCTTAAATAAACCTAAAGCTACCAAACCAAATATTGCATCTCCGGCCTTACCTGTACTACGGCGATAATCATCCTCATAAGCAAGCTCATCAATTATTAAAATCTTAGGAACTGAATAAACAAAATTAAAACCTAAATTAAGCTTTAAAGGACCAAAAATATCACGGTACTCAAAACCAGACTCAAAACCCTGGGTCTGATTACTGCCATAATTCTCATAAGGAACATTGCCAAAATATGCAGGCAAAGTATTAACACGCTGAACTGCTATGTCATAATACTTATTATAAAAATAACTCAACTCGGCCCATAACTTCTTATTTAATAACAAAGACTCAAAACCAATACTGGTGTTCATGATCTTCTCCCAACCAAGCTGAGGGTTACCATTGAAAATATTACGGCCAACATTCGAATAACTGGTACTGTGGTACCAATAATGCGTGGAACCCGAAGTGTAATAATCCTTGTCTAAACGAAAACTGGATAAAAAGGAAGTAATGTTGCTGCTGCTAAAAGCACCGGCTGTGAGAAATTTACCGCGGTCAAGGTTATAACCCATATTCTCATCGGTCTGTAAAATAGCAAAATTACCACGAAGCTTTAAATAATTAAAAATACTGCTGCCGCGTAAAAAATCCTCCTCACTCAAAATCCAGCCTAAACCAATACCAGGGGAACTGGCCCAGCGCTGACCATCATAAAGCTTCAAAGAACCCGCACGAACTGCCGTTAACTGGGCAATATACTTATTGGAAAACATATAATTAACCCGTAAACCACCATGCAAATGACGGATACTTTGCAAAATACCCTCTAAAGTATACTCATCACCATATCCCAATAAAGTAGCAGTAATATCATGAAGGCCAAAAACACGATGATAATCAATAGTACCGGTTACACCATAACCACGATAAAAATATGCATCCCCTACTGTCTTACGGGCTACCTTGACATCACTCTTATATTTGTTAAAACGATTGATAGTATCGGAAGAATAAACAGGATTATAAACTGCATAACTATTCAAAATCTCCTCACGATACTGATTAAACATATCAAAAGAAAAATAAACAGAGGAACTCAAACCAGGGGTTAAATTACCCAGGTCAAAATCCAAACCGGTCCGGATACCCATCAAACGGTCAGTATAACCACGGGAACCATTACGGGTAAGCTCACCATAAATATTAGTCTGATATTCAGAAGTGCCCCCAAACAAATAACCACCATCAATAGGACGCGAAGCAGCATGCATACTTAAATCTTTGACTAAATCAACAGGGACCAAAACAGGATAAATATCAGGACGGAGCTGGGAGGCTAAAACCCAAAAATCACTAGACTCAGTGGTATAACGGGGAAGCCTGGAAATATCAAAACGAACAGACCCGTCAAATGTAAGCTTGATATCATCAGTAATCTCATAATCAATATTACCGCGCATACTCAAAATATCATCCTTCTCCGAGGCACCCTCACCAACTTTTAATAAACTATTGGAACGGTCCCAGCCTAAATTAAGAAAAAACTGGGCAATCTCATTACCACCACTAACCTCGGCATTGATACGGTGATAATTTGACCAGTCCTTTAAATAACGGCCCGTATAATAATCCTCATCAGGATAACGAATGCCATCAACACCATTACGGGTCGAAGAAATCTGCGAAGGGCTATACTTGGCAGCTAAACCATCATTGGAAAGGGCCTCATTGAATAATTCCATATAATCAGCAGCACCCAGATAAGAAGGATAACTAACAGGAACATTGATGCCACTCTCACCGGTAAAAGATAAACTACGGCGTAAGGGTAAACCACGCTTGGTAGTAATATATACAACACCATTGGTAGCCTGTGGGCCATACAACATGGCTGTGGACATGTCCTTTAAAACAGAGATCTGTTTAATATCATGAACATTCAAAATACCGGTAGTGGGACGAACAACTCCGTCAATAACATACAAAGGGGTACCAATACCGCGAATGTTACCCGAACCAAATAAACCGGGAACACGGCCGCTGATAAGGCCTCCTACACCTCCCTGATAATCATAAGTTAAAATATCTGAAGGGTTTAATGTATGGACTCCGCCGGTGATCTTACGCTTATGGACAGAACCAAAAGGAACATCAACAAGATCACGGTCACTTAAATGAAAAGGACGCTGAATTAGAGTAATACGGTCTAAGGAAACAACAGGATCATATTCTATAAGCTGACTGTCAAAACCTTCTGCCTCTACCAAAATACCAACACGGCCACGGACAGATAAACTGAACTCTCCACGATCATTTGTTATAACAGGACGGGAATCCTCACCTATTATAACAACAGCACCTGAAACAGGAGAACCACTCTCATCAAGGACAACTACCAGCTTTTGATCCTGGGAAAAAGAATTAAGAATAAGAAAAAAACTTAAACCCAAAATAAAAAATAAAATATTAATATATTTATTCATAATGTAGTCTTTTTGTTAATTAAATTTAAAACCAAAAAAAACAAAACTATTCCCAACCAGG
>CAZLXM010000143.1:0-6146 GCA_964563105.1 uncultured Bacteroidaceae bacterium | reverse complement strand
AGCACTGGATTATCTGATTACAAGAAATGAAGTTGATAAGGAAAAGGTTATTGTCATCGGACACTCACGACTGGGAAAAACTGCATTATGGACAGGTGCCATTGACCAGCGTTTTGCCATTGCTATTTCAAATAATTCAGGATGTGGAGGAGCTGCACTTTCCAGAAGAAGGGTAGGAGAGACTGTTGAAAAAATTAATACCTCTTTCCCTCACTGGTTTTGTGATAACTTTAAAAAATATAATGAGAAAGAAGATCTGCTGCCAATTGATCAGCATATGCTTGTAGCATTAATGGCTCCCAGACCCGTATATATCGCAAGTGCAGAAAAAGACACATGGGCTGACCCTGAAGGAGAATTTCTTTCAGGATATTATGCCGGGGATGCTTACAGACTGTATAAGAAAAAAATCTTACCTGCAGAAATGCCTGAACTAAATTCACCTGTCATTGATAGTCAGGTAGGCTATCATATACGCACCGGGGTGCATAATATAACGAGCTATGACTGGGAACAGTATATAAATTTTGCAGATTTACATTTTGGCAGGAATCAGTAAATACGGAACTTTAACAAATATTATATTCCCAGCTTATTTCGGTTGATTTGAACCGGATTGCTGAAATCATGTTTTATTTCATGACCTTTTAATGGCAGAATGCGTTGATGTATTGCATCAATAATCCAATCAGCCTGGGGAAAGAAATGATTTTCCAGCTCATGTGCAGGAACAATCCAGTTTCTGGAACCAACAACCACAGGCGGGGCATCCAGATAATCAAAAGCAAGTTCCGTGATAGTCCGTGCCATATCATTTAAAAATGAACCGCGGCTGTTTGCATCACTGGTTAATACAATTTTCCCTGTTTTTTTAATCGATTCAATAACTATTTCATAATTGAAAGGAACAAGACTTCTTGCATCAATAATTTCTGCAGAAAGTGCATATTTTTTATCCAGTATTTCTGCAGCTTCAATAGCTTTATAAAGAGTAGCCCCAATGGAAAGTATGGTTATGTCATCTCCCTTTCGCTTAATATCCGGTTCACCTATCGGTATTTCATAATAACCTTCCGGTACTCCTCCTTCATGAAAGTATTCACCAATATCGTAAATTCTCTGACTCTCGAAATATATCACAGGATCAGTGCCTTGTAAGGCAGAATTCATTAAGCCCTTGGCATCGTACGGCGTAGCGGGAAATACAACCTTTAAACCGGGAATGTGGGCTACAAGTGATGTCCAGTCCTGCGAATGTTGGGCACCATATTTTGATCCTACCGACACTCTTATCACAACAGGCATTTTAAGAATATTGCCACTCATAGACTGCCATTTTGGTAACTGATTGAATACTTCATCTCCGGATCTTCCTAAAAAATCGCAATACATAATTTCCGCAATAACCCTTCCCCCCGACATCCCGTATCCAATTGCTGTACCTACAATAGCTCCCTCAGAAATTGGTGAATTAAATAATCTGTTATAAGGAAGTGCTTCGGTCAGGCCTCTGTAAACAGCAAAAGCTCCCCCCCAATCCCTGTTTTCTTCTCCATACGCTATAAGTGTGGGGTCTTTGTAAAATCTGTCTAATATCGCTTCGAAAATCCCGTCTCTTAATTGAAATACTTTTGCTTTGGAAACAGCCTTGCCATCCTTATCTGTTGCAAATCTTACTTTTTTGCTTATTTGTTGTACACGGGGATTATCCTGTATGGATAAAAGTACCTCCGGCTCTCTGTCTTCCATTTTTTCCACAGAAGTATTGGAGAACATCATTTTACCAATCAGTTCAGGATCACTATTTAAATCCATATAGGGAGATACAGATTCATCAGTAGCAAGTGAAATAACTTTAACAATTAAAGATGTAATTTGAGACTTGAGTTTTTCAATTTGAGAATGATCCAATATTTTTTCCTTAACCAGATTTTCACGAAATGTTATAATGGAATCTACTTCCATCCAGGCGTCCAATTCTTCTTTTGAACGATATGAAGAAGCATCAGAGGGACTATGGCCTGAAAAACGATAAGTAAGCGTATCCAATAAAACAGGGCCCCGCTTGTCAAGGAGGGTTTTTTTCTTCCTCCGGAATGCATCAATAACAGCCAGAGGATTATATCCGTCAACTCTTTCAGCATGCATCATTTCAGGATTAACTCCGGCACCAACCCGGGCAAGAATATCATAACCCATTGTTTCTCCCTGGGTCTGGCCTCCCATTCCATACTGGTTATTCATGAAATTAAATATTATCGGAAGGCCTCCTTTGTATTCCCCTTCCCATAATGTTCTGAACTGATCCATTGCTGAAAATGAAATACCTTCCCAAACGGGCCCACATCCCATTGAAGCATCACCAATATTGGCAACAACAATTCCTGGTTTTTTATTTACTTTTTTATATAAAGCTGCACCAACCGAAATATCACCAGAACCTCCAACAATGGCATTATTTGGATAAACGCCGAAAGGAGTGAAAAATGCATGCATGGATCCTCCCAGGCCTTTATTGAATCCGGTTGTTCGGGCAAAAATCTCAGCCAGAGTGCCATAAAGAAGAAATTCAAGGGCCAGGTCCTTTATATTTCCCTGGAAGTTTTTTTCAACAACTTTTAAACTTGATCCATTAAAATATGATTTCATAATTTGCATAAGCTGGTCATCATCCAGCTTATCTATAGCTGATAAGCCTTTTGCAAGTATTTCACCATGCGATCTGTGTGAACCAAATATGAAATCATCAACAGTCAGGATATAGGCCATTCCAACCGCCGCAGCTTCCTGGCCGATACTGAGATGGGCCGGGCCTGGATGATTGTATTTAATACCTTGATACTCACCGGTGGTTTTAATAATGTTTAACATGGTTTCAAATTCCCGGATAATTAACATATCTCTGTAAATCCTTATAAAATCGCTGTCGGAAAAATTATTTCTCTCCTCAGCTATTGTTTTGGAATATGCATTTATAGGAATATTCCCAAATTTAAGTTCACCGCTTGCACGAGAAACAGAAGGATCAATATAAAGTGATTTTGGCATTTTTATATATTTTTAAAATTTTTACAAAATAAATTATTGGTATTAATCTCGGAAATACGAATTAAATAACTTCAATGTCAAAATTTTCAATCTCATTTCGTACTTCCCTGAGAAATGCCGAAGCCGGTGCTCCGTCAATTGCCCTATGATCATAGGTAAGAGATAAACCTATATAAGGCACAAAAGCGATAACTCCGTCATTAAGCTCAACAGGCCTGTGGCTAATGGTATTAACTCCAAGGATCCCGGCTTGCGGCGGATTAAGAATAGGTGTAAATAATTCCACTCCGTAAGAACCAAGATTGGAGATAGTAAAACTGGCAGCATCGCTTTTTAAAAGATCAGGCTCAATATTTCCTTTCCTGCACTTTTCTGATAAAGACCTTAGTTGAATAGATAATCCTCTTAATGAATACTCATCAGCATTGCGTAACACAGGAACAAGAAGTCCGCGCCCTGTATCAACTGCAAAGCCCAAATGAACTTTGTTGAATCGTTTAATTTTATCAGAATAAAAATGCGAATTGATGGCCGGCATTTTAATTAAAGCCCGGATCAGGGCATAACAAACCATATCATTAAGAGTAATATTTGGTAAATTCTCTGATTCAGGAGCACTTTTTATTTTTTTACGTAATGATAATATCCTTCTTGCATCTGCACCCATATGATGAGTTAACTGAGCTGTATTCTGAAGTGATGAATACATCGAAGAGGCTATTATTTTCCGTAAATTGCTCAATGGTTCTTCGATGAAATCATTACCTGATAATTGTTCAGAATAAATAACAGTGCGGGATGTATCCTGAATTGCTAAAGGTTTTTCTTTAATACGTATTTCAATATCTCTGGCAATTATACGGCCGTTAGGGCCGCTTCCTACTATACTTCTTATATCCAAATCGTTTTTTAAAGCCATATTTCTTGCACGTGGTGAAATCTTTACTCTCTTTTGCCCGTCATCTTCCTGTGCCGGAATTAATACAGAAGCTTTAAGTTCTTTTTCTTGTATTCCTTTTGAGAGATCATCTTCAGCTATCAACCCGGCAGGTATCTCCGAAGGCCTGAATTCATCAACAGGTTCACCTTCCTTTCCAATAACTGCAACATTTGTAAGAACCGGAACCTCATCTCCTTCATCATAAAAAACATCAAGAAGAATACCTGAAACTTTCGATGTTTCTTCAAATGCAGCTTTATCAGTCTCATAAGAAAATAAAATATCCCCTTCTTCTACATAATCTCCCTTTTTCTTAAACCATTTGGATATTATGCAGCTTTCAACCGATTGGCCCATACGGGGCATTGATATTGCTTCGGCCATTTTTAATTAGATTTATAAGTGTTTAATTTTTAACTTGATAGTATATGTGAGGTATTATTCTTTAATGAATTTAGATATTACATATAGAATATCACTATTAATCAAGTTCACGATTTTTATGCAAAGATAAATTTTATTACTTGTATTTACAAGTAATATTTGTTAATTGTTTGTTTATTCTTTATTTTTGATTTGTTTTTAAATTAATGAAGTGAGTTCAGGTAAAAAAAATATTCCCAGGTATCGTATTTTATACGAAATTTTACGTAAACAGATTGTTGACGGAATATATAAAGAAGGAGATATATTGCCTTCAGAAAATGAACTTTGCGCCGTACACAATCTTGCGCGCCCAACTGTTCGCCAGGCGCTTTCGGCACTCGTAAATGACGGATTTATCAGAAAGCATCAGGGTAAAGGAAGCATTGTCCATAAACTTCCCAAAGGCATTGGCATTTTATCCATCGCCGGGACTACATCTGCAATAGGAGTTCAAAATTTAAAATCTGAGATAATTGTTAAACCTTATGTAAAACCATGGGATAAAAACTTTTTTTTCCGATTGACAAATCTCGAAATGCAATCAGGATGCATTTATATGGAACGCATAAGGTTTTTTAATGAAAAACCTATTTTTTATGATGTGAATTATATCCCAAACATAAATCTGGCCAGGTTTACATCCAGGTCATTTGATAACAAATCACTTTTCGACATTCTCAGGTCTGCTTATCAAATTGAAATTATCGGAGGAGAACAAAAGCTAAGGGCAATCAAAGCAACCGAAAAAATTGCCGGATACCTTAAAATAAATATAAGTGATCCGGTTTTACACCTTGAAAGAAAATTTGAAACAAATCGCAAAGACTTCCATATTTATTCATCGATCATCTGCAATACAACTAATCAGGCTGTTTATGGAATATTTTGAGACTGATCTTTTTGGCTTATAATTATTTAAGTTTTAAGTATTTCTTCCACAGCATCAAGTTCTTCATTACTAAATTTTAAATTCTCCAAAAATTTCACATTATCTTCAAGCTGTTCAACGCTGCTAACACCCGTCAGTACAGAACTGATCCTTTTATCTTTCATGATCCATGCAAGTGCCAATTGCGAAATATTTTGCCCTCTTTTTTCAGCAATACTTTTCAGTTGTTTAACTTTTTCTATTTTATCATTTGTAATTTGTTGCTTTTTTAAAAAACCATGTGGCTTACTTGCTCTTGATCCTTTAGGGATACCGTCCAGATAACGGTCGCTTAAAAGCCCCTGGGCAAGAGGTGAAAAAGGAATACAACCTATTCCATTTTCTTCGAGTAAATCAAGAAGCCCGTCTTCCACCCAGCGTTCAAACATTGAGTATTTCGGCTGATGGATTAAACAGGGTATATTATAATTCTTCAGAATTTTAATGGCTTTCTTTGTTTGTTCAACAGTGTAATTTGAAATCCCGACATATAGTGCTTTACCTTGTTTTACAGCATGAACCAGGGCTGAAATAGTCTCTTCCATCGGAGTTATCGGATCAGGTCTGTGAGAATAGAAAATATCAACATATTCAGTTTTCATTCTTTTAAGGCTCTGATCAAGGCTTGTTATCAGATATTTTCTTGAACCCCATTCACCATAAGGCCCGGGCCACATTAAATAACCTGCTTTTGTCGAAATTACCATTTCATGCCTGTGCTTTCTAAAATCCTTATTCAGAATTTTCCCGAAATTTTTTTCGGCAGATCCGGGCGGAGGCCCATAATTGTTGGCCAGATCAAAA
>CAZLXM010000142.1:0-6186 GCA_964563105.1 uncultured Bacteroidaceae bacterium | reverse complement strand
ACAAGTTGGATGCATTCCTTCAAAACAAATATTTGATTTCAAAGTTATTATTTTTCCCGCAAGAATTCCTGCTTTTTTTTCTAAAATCTTTTTATCTATTTCTTTGGCTTCTTTTATCAAAACTTCCTCCTCCCTCAATTCTAAAATAGCATTAATTTCCTTATTCTCTTTTTTTATTTTATCTAAACATTCTTTCAATCGTTTCAATGTGCTTACCATTTTTTTGTTTCCGAAATTATAAAATCTTTATTTTTTTCTTTAGCATTTGAAAACATAATTTCTCTATTTATTTTTGCAGTAATTGATAAAGCTTTAATTTCTGAATCTGAGAGGTTGGTATAATCGACAGATAATAGCTTGGATATATAAATAGTAAGTTCCGCTTTAGTCTGGCATGGTATTCTGCCTAATGCAATTTCCGGAACCCAGTCACTCTCGTCAATCCCGTCTTTGTTGTCCATCCACAGTTCTCCATATATTCCATCCATATCATCGTCCCAGTTTCCATTGAGATTGGAGTAATACATTTCACAGGGAACATATGTGTAGGGAGCATAATGTCCGGTTGGACAATAAACATACCTCACAGGAATTTCCCATGCTTTATCAATAACAGTGGCTCTCAGTGTTGTAGCAGTTCCCGGATTATCATCTGCATCTGCAGAACCGACAAGAAGAACATATTCAATTTGATGATTTATGAAATAATCAGAAATACAATTCCGGATTTTTTCCTGTACATCTCTGCCGGAAAATAAATTAATAAGATTTTCCAATGTAATGATTGTGACAGAAGTTCCTTTAGATTCTTTGTAAGTTTTCAAAGGTCCCAATTCCGCTACAAAAATATCTCTTGTAATAATTAAATAGTCTACTTTTTCCGGATTACTTAATAATTGATTCGAAGTAAATATAGAAATAGCCAGACATAATGGAAGTATGAATTTATGTTTCATGATGAGTAGTTTATGGTCAGGGTTACTTTTAGATTTAATCAATGAGTCCGGTCAAAAAAGATCATAGTTAAAAATAAGGATTTAAATTTGAACTTGCAACAAAATCTAAGTCAATTTATTGAGTTACTAATTGATTTATAAGATAGTATAAAGAATTTTGTATAAAAGAATTGATAACTGATCAAAAATATATATCTATTGGAGCTGAAAACCTGGCTGAAAACCGGTTGATGTATGTAATAATTAACTAATGTTCACGAAAAGTATAGCACTAAAATAGGTGTTAATTATTCATTTTTTGCCTGATCATTAATTCTTATACTTTTACCTGCACTATGGAAAGCTCTCTATAATAAAGCAAAAATATAATGATTTAAAAAACCTCAAACTATCTTTAATAATGAATAATTTTTGTATATTTTTGAAATGAAATGTTCTACATTGTTGCTTCCATTTCCTCTGCATTTTAAGTATTCAAAAACTCAGTACTTTTATTTGATGATTGAAGTTTTCTGTAATATCCCTGAAAGGGAGCTTGTTAAATACTTTGATTTTGAAGACTTTATTAACAACCAGCTATTCAGATAATTAGTAAATCTTACCATCATGAAAAAAACATTGCGAATAATTTTAACCTTTTGTCTTATATTGATAGTTTTGAAACCTTCGATATTGAAGGCAGAACTGAAACCTCGTGAAAGGAATATTCTTGCAAATGAGGCTAAGGCCATCAACCTTTCAGAATCACTTATAACGGATAATTCCTGGAATACACTACCTGGCTATAAGGACAGAAAATTCTGGGAAGGGATTGCTCCAAATATCAGGCAGGAATATATCAAATTAGCAGAAAGATATATCGATTATGACTGGCCTGTAGTAAAAGCAACAGATTATCTTGAATTTATCCGTTCAGGTGATCGCCGGCAACAAGTCTATGCTGCCTGCAGTAACGCATTGATATCACTCGTAATGGGAGAATTGGTAGAAGGTAAAGGGCGATTTATTGACCAGATTATCAATGCAGTCTGGTATTATTCCGAACAAACCTGGTGGGGATGGTCGGCACATCTCGGCTCGCAGAAAGCCGGACCAGGATTGCCCGACATTAATGATCCCTATGTTGATCTGGGAGTAGGGGAGATAACCAACAATCTTTCATGGACATATTATCTTTTCAAAGATGAATTTGATAAGGTTCATTCACTTATCTCAAAGAGACTGCTCCAGGAAATTTATAACAAATCACTGACACCATATTTTGTCAGGGACGATTTCGGGTATATGGGTTTCAGAGGTGGACGTCCCAATAACTGGAATCCCTGGGTAAATTATAATATGCTTACAAGTTATCTCCTGCTGGAAACTGATCTCGTAAAAAAAACAGCTCAGGTACAAAAAATTATTAACTCACTTGATAAATTCCTTAACGGTTATTCTGATGATGGTGGCTGTGATGAGGGGCCCTCTTACTGGGGTGCTGCAGGAGCCTTACTTTATGAAAGTCTTGAGATTCTTAAAAGTGTTACCGGAGGTAAATTCGATGTTTTTAATGATCCGCTGATACAGAATATCGGAAAGTATTTTTACCAGGTTAATATCCATGTTCCTTATTTCATAAATTTTGCTGATGCCGATGCCAGGACAGGCGGAAATCCCTCAATTGTTTATAGATATGGAAAGGCTATAAATGATCCGCTAATGCAGAAATTCGGTGCCTATCTGGCAGAGTGGAATAATTGGGGTGAGCACATGTTAGGCGGTAAGATAGGGGATCAGATAAAGAACCTGGGATTAATTAACGAAATACGTTCTGCAGAGGCAGAAGAAGCTCTTGTTTCAGATTTCTGGTTTCCTGACACCGAAGTTGCCGGTGCCCGTGATGAAGCCGGTAGTTTTATGGGCTTCTTCTTTGGGGCAAAGGGTGGATTCAATGCTGAAAGCCATAATCATAATGATGTTGGGTCATGTCTTATGTATGTTGATGGGAAACCATGCCTTATTGATCTTGGTCGGGAAGAATATGTTGCCAAAACTTTCAGTTCGCGTCGCTATGAGATTTGGACAATGCAATCCGGATATCATAATATTCCGGTAATTAATGGTATCGAACAGATGCAGGGAGCAGAATATAAAGCCGGGAATTCGACATTTACAGCTAATAATAAAATGGCAAGATTCTCCACTGATATTGCCGGGGCATATACAAAAGATGCAAAAGTAAAGAGATGGACCAGAACTTATACCCTGAACAGGAAAAAGAGTTTTGTAATTAGAGATAATTACGAACTTTCAGAAATCGTTCCCGGAAAAGTAACCAGCTCAAATCTGATAACATATTGCAAGGTATCGGAGCTTAAACCCGGACTTCTTAAATTTGAGGGAGACGGATTTATACTCAATATGACATATAATTCAAAAACTGTTAAACCGGTGATCGAGTTCATTGAAATATCTGATCGTTCTCTGAGGCGCTACTGGCCAAATGGTGTCACCCGCATTAAACTAGAATTTATTAAACCGGGGATTAAAGGGGAGCAGACTGTTACATTTACCCGGGTAAAATCTTAAGAGGATTTTTGATTTGATTTTTGGTTTTACCGGAGCCTTATTCCAGACTGAGATTATTAGGAGCTTATGCCTTAGATATTGTGAGCTTGGGCTAATATTTATCCGTTAGTTTACAAATTTAATTTGCACGAAGTTTTTAACGGAGGAGCTACCTTTATAATAATTGCTAATGGCTTAGGAGTATCGGAGGTGGACTCAAAATGGCAGCTTTCTGTAAATGTATATTTACTTAAGTTCTATTTAAAAAATGTGTTTATTAATACGAGCTGGTAACTAGTGATCTTGCCCGTCGTTTCTTAGAAGGACAATATAACTAGAAGGTTTCTCCTAATTGCCTGAACATTTCAATTGTATTCAAATAAGAAACATTCAAAGCAATACAGGCATCTGGTATTTTTACTTTACTCTTTGAATATGGGTTACTTAATTCTTGCGTTACAACGAATCTATTTTTTGGATCGGCAAGACAATAAGCTACAAGGAAGGCATCCGCTTCGTCTGCATCCGGAAACTCATTTATGGCATTTGATAAATAATGTTCGTTTCTCGACATTACCCATTCTATTACCTGTGCATAAGCAGCCATTACAATAGAAGTATCTTTGAAAAAATCTCCTGGTAAATTGTTCCTGCACCAATCTTCAAGTACATCGTTTTTGTTATAGAGTTCCTTTTTTACCTTGTCAATACTTATTATTCTTTCTTGTACGGCTAATTCCCGAACTTTATTCCAAAATCCCGCAGCAACGTCAATCGGGTAATTTAACCGATGAGCCTGAATAAAAAAGTTGCTATCTAGGACATAAACAGGCATTAGGGCTATAAGTGTTTTGAGAAGAAAGTTTCAAATGTGTCGCCCTTTAAGCCCGTTAGTTTATAAGCATCACGATACAATAAATTACCTGATTTTACTGCTTGATTAACATGACTGGCAAATGTGACACTAATCCGTTTTTTAATTGTTGAGTAAAAATCGCCACCAGAGCCTCGACTTTCTATTTTTGCAAATTCACGATTAGAATATTTCTCATAGAAATCAAAAAATTTTTGTCTGCTTAATTTATCTGAATCTAATGCCCTGCGGGCTATTACAATTTCGCTTACCTTGAAATGGCGGGAAGCATATTTGAAATTATTTGGTTTATGACTCCATACTTCATAAAATTCTTGTTCGGGTACTAAAAATTCAGCAGCTACTTTGTTGCAAAGAATTTCATTCGGATCGCTGGCAGGCAGCAGTCTTCTGAAATCAAAACCTGCACTATGTCCTGTCCAGATATGTGCCAGTTCATGCATAATGGTAAACATCTGAGCAGATTTGAAATCAGAATTGTTTATGAACATA
This sequence comes from uncultured Bacteroidaceae bacterium, assembly GCA_964563105.1. GTDB lineage: Bacteria > Bacteroidota > Bacteroidia > Bacteroidales > CAYVTV01. The sequence continues at coordinate 1,314 of CAZLXM010000142.1, read as the reverse complement.
AATGGAGCATAATCATCTACTAAAACAAAACCTCTGCATTCATCAACCGGAATTGGTCTATGTGTGTTATTTTCAACTATTCCGTTGAATGTGGTGATTATTCCTTTGTCTTCAATATGAAGCACCAAATGGTCCAGTGCTTCCTGCCAGGTTCTGAATTGGCTTGCCCAATTTTCGGGTAATAGTAATGTTCGACGGATATCAGCTACTATGGCATTAACATCATTACTGTTTCTGAATTTACCTACAAAGGGCAACTGAGGAAAATCATTATCCTGCAAATAGTTTTTCAACCAATCCTGCCTTTGCTGCAGAAGTAAAATAGTATCATACACATTAATATTAATATAGTCGCCTTGTTTTTCAATGGTGCGGAAAAAAGGAATAGGTAATCTTTCTTCTGGCGGTTGTGGTAAAAAGAGATAGCCAAATGGAAGATATACTTTCCTGGAAAATTCTTCTAATTGCTTTACTGAAGGTTTCTTTTCTCCTTCCAGCCAATCCAATATTTTGGGAAACTTTTTTGCAAATGCTGCCACATCATATCCTGCCCGGCTTATAGCCCAGGTAAGTATGTTGTTGTTTACATTTACTTCATTTATCATATTGTATAAATATTATTACTTGATGGCAATTGCTACTTCAATTAACAATTCAATTGATTGTTAATAATATCTAAAAGTGTCGCAATTCAAAGTTAAAAAAAATAGTTTATACATTAAGTAAAGGTGTTTTTTCCTTTAAGTTATTTCGAAAGAACCTTGCAGTTATCTTATCCGAAGGCTTTCTCCTTTCTTTTCGAAAGTTTTCCTCCGGAAAAGGGAGTCAATGAGAAAAAAGAATAAATTTGTTCAAATGCAAAACTATATACCTGTTTTGGCATTCCGGAACACTTTATTTTTTTAGAGGCTTATACGCTGTAGAACAAAGCGATTTCCAATTAAATTATGCAAGTATTGTATGAACCTTCAAACATCACCAAACCGTTGAAACCTGAATGTAGTGTCAAATATGACAGCATACTGTTCTTTTTATAGATCTAATATTCCAAAGGTATGATTATAAGGTGTGTTTAAGTCAATAAATTGAAATTTCGAAGTTAATTTCTGCTTTAACAGGTTAAAAATTTTTAAACTTAACCAGTGGCCCTAAAAATAGGGAGTATTATAATCGCTGGCAAATAGAACTATTCTTTAAGTGGTTGAAACAACATCTTAAAATAAAAAAGTTTTGGGGTATAACCCAAAATGCTGTTCATCCGTATCGCTTCGGTCTCATACATATTGTTTCTGCGGTTCTGCTGAGATAATTTTG
>CAZLXM010000141.1:0-6290 GCA_964563105.1 uncultured Bacteroidaceae bacterium | reverse complement strand
GTACCTGGAATTTAACTATTCAGCGAAATCTTATTGAAGATCCCCGTGGTGCATCCAATGACTGGGAGACAGGTCATCCTGCAGGTCCTCAGGGTATTTCTTTGATTCAGAGTTTAGGGGGTAATGTTATCCGTTATAATGATATTGTATCAACTGAGAATCATGGATTTAACGATGCTATAGGTGGTGGCAGTAATTATTCTGAAGTGGGAAATCTCAATCGTGATTCAGATGTATATGGAAATTTTATTCGTAATGTATGGGATGATGCGATTGAAGCAGAAGGTGCCAATATGAATATAAGAATCTGGGGAAATTATTTAAGTAAATATAACAATGGTATAGCCCTTGATGCAACAACTTTTGGCCCAATATATATATTTAGAAATATTTTTGCTGAAAGTCGAAGAACTCATTTTAATACTAATGGAGGAAAAATGTTTAAGCTTAGTGGTGCTGAGCAATTTCAAAAGGGCAGAAAATATTTTTTTCATAATACAGCAATTCAACCAGGTGGTCCTACTAGTTCTGTCAGTAATTGTATAAACTGTATTGCTAAAAATAATATTTTTCATGTTCCGGGAAGTTTTTCGGATAAAAGAAATCTCGATTATGCAAGTGAATTTGATTATAATTTCGGAAGCCCTTTTCCGGAGGAACATTCTATTTCCTTTAATGCTACGGGCAAATTATTTGTTCCTTCACATAAACTTGAATTTTATCCATTACGTTGGATTACAAGTGTGATTTACGGGAAACATGAGTTTGATTTTGATGGTAAAACCCGTATTATATCCGGGCCTGTATTAAATATAAAAAATCCATTAATTGATTCAGGCATTATTATACCAGGTTTTAACGATGAATTTTTTGGATTTTCTCCTGATCTGGGTGCATTTGAAGTAGGACTCCCACCTTTAGAATTTGGCAGACGAGCTTATTTTAAATATAATGAAGGTTGGTGCCCTTGGGAGAGTTATTAAGTTATAATTATCAAAAATCTTTAAAATGAATAATAAATTTTTTGTATTAGTATGGATAACAGTGTTGTTGACTTTTACAAATCTATTTAGTTCATCATATAATAGCAGCACAGGTGAATCGGAAACATTAAATCTTTTAAGTCTTAAATGTTTTAAAATCGAAAAAGAAAATGACAAAATTTTAAAAGTTCCTTCTGATTTTCCCACAATAACTGAGGCAGTTGAAAAAGCCAAAAATGGTGACATTATTATTATTTCTCCGGGAACATATTATGAAAGTGAAATAGAACTATCAAAATCTGTTACCATTTCTTCTGAATGGAAGATAGATAGAGACATTTCAAAAATAAAAGAAACAATAATTGATGTTGATAATAAAAAACTGTTTAGTATAAAGGCTGATAATGTGGAAATTAGTGGCTTAACTATTTTAAATGGTAATCATACCCTCGATATATCTGCCAAAGTATCCGTAATTTATAATCATTTTATAAGAAACCTTGATGCAATAAGTTTAGAATCAGGAAGTGGGGGATATGTGGCTTTTAATGTTATTGAGAATGACCGGGATGATGGAATTGATATTGATATCGGATCAAATAAAAATAAAATTGGAAGTGATATCATTATTGAACATAATACTATTACTAATAGTAATGATGATGGTATTGAAATCAGACTATTCTCTCATCCTGATCAGAATATCACCTATATTATCAGGGAAAATGTAATAATAGGCAGCAAAAATGCTGCTATTCAAATTATTTCATATGATGTTTATACCGGAAAAGAATTTCACATTCATCATAATATTTTTCGTGATTGTAAAGTGGGATTAGGATGTATGGGTGGTATTAACACCAGAGAGGATCTCAGTGGCGCTTCTAAAATGGATGAACGGGTTTTTTATTATAACAATACCATGGTGAGTAACCAGATGGGGGCTACAGGAGGAAATAATATCATAGCTTTTAATAATATTGTTTTGGAAAATGAACTGGGAGGTTTTAAAAATTTCGGAGAAAATTCGGCAATAATAAATAATCTGTTTTATAATAACGGAGATGAAGATTTTATAGATATTAAAGGATCTGTGCCAAAAAGCGGGAATATTTTTACCCTGGATCCTTTAATTGATAAAAATTCTTTCAAACCTTTCGATAATAGTCCATGTATTGATGCGGGTATTAGAAGTTATATTTTGAACGGGGATACCCTTATTAATATTTCACCTGAATATATAAAAGCCTCAAATCCTGATATTGGAGCTATTGAAACAGGAAGAGAATATATTGTTCCAATTGAAACTAATTTAATTGTTGATGCAGGAAATGATATTATTTATAAAGAATCAGATAATGAATTATTTCTAAAGGGAAAAATTATTAACCCAGCCAGATTGGAAGTTAATTATTCATGGAAGTTAGAACAAGGGGATAATTTTGCGGAAATTTTGCATCCGGAAAGCTTAGAAACAAAAGTTAAATTATCACAATTTGGCTCATATGAATTTTCATTGAATTGTTCAGTAAATGACTTGAAAATTTCAGATTATATTACAATTCGATATGTAACCGATGGTAATGGTAAGCAGTTGTTTCTGGATAATAACATTAACAATGTGCTTAATGCTGTTGATTATGCTTATTCATATGGAAATGTACTTGTTAATTGTGATCAGGATGCAGTTAATAAAAGATTTATAACATTGATCAAGGAGAAAGATATTATTAATCCCAAACTTGAATATTTTATTGTTACCTCTGAGTTTGATAACTGTTCTATATGGGTATATGCTAAGAAAGTTGCAAAAGAGAAAGGAGGCTTAAAAATTAAATTTAATGATCAGGGAGCTGATGAGCTTTCCATGATAAAAAATAAAAAGTGGAAATGGATAAAAGTTCCGGGAATATTTAATGTTACTGCAGGACAATGGGCATTTTTAATTGAGAATATTGAAGGCCCGGTGTCTATTGAGAAAATACTTTTTTCATTTGACCCTGCTTTTTCTCCCAAGTAATGTTTATCTAAAAAAATAGTTGTTATTATATTTAGAAATTTCATTCAATTCCATTGTATTTATTTTACTAGTTACGCTTTTAAATAATGACATCGTGTTTTTAAATTTGCACGAAAGAAAATAAAAAGAAATGTACATAATATGATATGTTAATTACATTGATACTTATTAATAGGATGCCCACCTTCAAAAATTAAATTTCAAAATACGATTTTGCATGTTAAATATTTCAGTATTTATAAGTGCGATTCGTTAAAAAAAATTGGGATATAAATAGATATCTATTTTTACCGGTTCTGATAAAAGTGCAAACAAATACTAAGATAATTATCCGGGAAGACTTTATTATATACTTTTATTTTTTAGTTAAGTGGATACAGATAAAATGCTCTTACATCAACCTGAAAATAGCCTGATGTAATTTTTAAACCAAATGGAGTCAAAAAGTTTAAGTTTTTTATTATGAAATCTCCATTATATTGCAAAATAAATTTCTCAAATTCATATCGATGAGAAAATAGAAATAATTGAACGAAAACATTTTTCCAAAATTTGTAACTTTATAGAATTACTTATAAAGTTACATTTAAAATAAAATTAGAAATACCGTATAAGTAATTGAAATTTAGGCTGCTATATGATTCATTAAATTTAAAGGTATCACTGGTAAAATTTATTAAAGATCATATTACTATTTGAGACAGCCCAAATTAAAAGAAAATTAAATTATTATGAGAAATCAAAAAAATTATAAGACATTAAATTTAATCCGGAAGTTTAAATCTTTTAGTCCAAACATCTTCTTAATTAAACTTTTAACAATCTTATTATATAAAAATTTATTGTTAGCTCAGGATATCAGGAGTCATAGTTGTTTTGAAATACAAAAAGTTTATAAACAAACATTAATTTATGAAAATTCATTTGGAAAAAATAAAGATGAATTATTGAAAGAAATTCAAAATGACTGGGTTATGGAAGGAAAAGGTGTTATAGAGTGTGGGGATGGGTATCTTTCATTATTCTCACAGATCTTTACTGTTCCTCGTAATAAAGATGGACATTTTAATTTCTGGTTGAAAAGAGACTTTCCAGTCAACATTGCCTTTGAATGGGAATTTCGTTATTCTGAGCCAGGTGATCAGGGTTTAGCTATTATTATATGGGCTGCAAAAGGGCGAAATGGCGAAGACATATTTGATCCATCATTACCTGCCAGGAGAGGGGAGATTATGACCGATTTCACAATGGGAGCTCTGAATTGTTACCATACATCCTACATTGCCAGAGGAAGAAAAACTGCTAATTTGAGAAAGAATTATGGATTTCATGTGCTTACAGATGGCTTTGATCTTTCAACTGTTAGTAAACCTGGTGAGTGGCATACTATTCGTTTAGAACAATATGAAGGTGTTATAAGGCTTCTTTTTGATGGAAAAGAATCTTATAAATTCATTGACAATGGCACAATAGGTGGGCCAGCTATATTAACAGGAGGAAAATTCGCATTTAGGCAACAAAATAATCTATACAGAGGAGATTATAGAAATTTTAGAGTCTATCGCTTAGATGAATAATTCAGGTCTGAATCAGATTCTTTATAAAATTGAAATCAAATAAATAGTTAAAGAATTATCAAATCCATAATAATAATTTTTTATTTCAATGAAAATAAATTTATTGCCAAAGAAACGCCGGGAATTTATAAAAACACTAAGTTTTGGAATACCCGGAATAAGTATTCATAATACTTTGAAAGACAATTATTATTCAGACAGGGAAATTAATAAAAATACAGAACTGTTAGCTATAGAAGATCAGCAATTTAATATGTCAGGATACTCAGCACCAAAATTAGAAATTGTCAGAGTTGGAATAATTGGCTTAGGTAATCGTGGCCCCGCACATATGATGTATTTACAACAGGTTGAAGGGGTAAAAATCATTGCATTATGTGATTTGTTAATCGAGAGGGCAGCTTCAGCGCAGAAAAAGCTGGCAGGTACAGTTCACAATCCGGTAATTTATTCAGGAAGTGAAGATGAATGGAAAAAGATGTGTGAACGTGATGATATTGACCTTATTGTTATTACAACTCCATGGTATATGCATGCAGAAATGGCAATATATGCTATGCAACAGGATAAGCATGTAATAACAGAAGTACCGGCAGCAGGAACAATTGATGAATGTTGGAAACTGGTAAGAACTTCGGAGAAAATGAAAAAGCACTGTATGATGTTGTCAAATAGCAATTATATGGAATTTCAGCTAATTACCCTGAATATGGCAGAAAAAGGTTTTTTTGGTGATGTTGTGCATGCAGATTGTGCTTATAATACCAGTAAAATGAAAAATAATTTTTCAAAAACTATGTATTGGGATATGTGGTGGTTAAGGCAGTATGCAAACAGGAAAGGAAATATTTATCCTACTCATGGTTTGGGCCCGGTGTGTATGATAATGGATATTAACAGGGGAGACAGGCTTGATTTTCTTGTTTCAGTTGAAAGTAATGATTTTATGATGAAATCTAAAGCAAAAGAATTATCTGTAAATGATGATTTTTTTAAATATTTTTCAGAGAAAAACTACAGAGGAAATATGAATACAACTACAATCAGGACAAAGAAAGGAAAAACTATTATGCTTCAGCATGACGCCACATCTCCTTCTCCTCATAGTATGATTCATGGAATATATGGAACAAAAGGGGCTGCCCTGATGGACCCCATGCCTCCACGTTTTTCATCTGGTAATCATGAGTGGGTTTCACAGACAGAGTTTAATATACTAAAAGAGAAATATACTCCTTTTATTATAAGAAAAATGGGAGAGCTAACTAAAAAAAGTGGACATGGAGGATCAGATCTGATGATGATCTGGCAGATTATTGATCGCCTTCGAAATGGATTACCTCTGCCAATGGATGTCTATGATGCAGCAAGTTGGAGTTCCATTGTCCCCCTAAGTGAACAGTCTGTGAATAATCGGTCTATGACAATGGATATTCCTGATTTTACTTCCGGAAAATGGGAGTCAAATACCCATAAAATCGATATAGATTTAAAATTTGGATCTAATACTCGTTTGATTTAATTAAACCTGCCATTCCTATACCGGCAAATCCGGTTTTTTTAAAAAACTTCTACGGTCATTCTTCATATCCAAAAAATTAATTGTTTGAATTCTATTTAATAAAATTAATCAGTTTGCTTTAATACTGGTAATAAATAAATTAATTGATCTAATAACTCATAATAAAATATTACCGGACGATCGAATTA
>CAZLXM010000140.1:0-6411 GCA_964563105.1 uncultured Bacteroidaceae bacterium | reverse complement strand
GTCTCCCGCGGGACTAATCAATAGTGTCATAGTTTATAACTATGACGGTTATGTATATGCTTCTGATGAATCCAGAATGCTGGCTGAAGCGGGAGACTACTCGTTTCGGCTGGGTTCCGTGCATGATGAGTATGAAGATATTTTTTACGGCAGAAAAGCCCAGGAGATTGCACAGATTTGGGTGGTCGAAGCTTTAGCCGGCTGTTCGGATTGTGCTTTTCAATCGTATTGCGGTGCAGACCCCGTACGAAATTATTCCACTCAGGATGATGCGTACGGTTACCGTCCTACTTCATGGTTTTGCAAGAAACACGTGGCTATAATAGAGCATATCTTCTCACTTCTGATAGATCGCCGGGAAGAAGTTATGCCTATTTTTATGAACTGGATAGTACAAACCAGGCAATGATTAAAAACAAATTCGACATATATTCCAATGATAATACCTTATTCGTAACATCCCTCTGCGATAACCGGTGCCTCATGTGTTGTCAGCCTCCCAAACTGGACGACGACCTCGATTATTTCTACAAAAAGAATTTGGAATTAATTGATGCCGCACCTAAAGAGTTGGATGAAATAGGAATAACCGGGGGTGAGCCTACGTTACTTAAGGAAAGATTTTTTGAATTATTGCAGCATATCAATATTGTACTGCCTGATACATATATTCATGTGCTAAGTAACGGTAGAAAGTTTGCTGATATGTTGTATTGTTCCGGTTTCTTAAATGTAAACCAGAATAATCTCCTTGTGGGAATACCCCTGCATTCCGATTTTAGCGGAGATCACGATAAAACCACTCAGGTAAAAGGTTCTTATAAAGAAACAATGAAAGGACTTTACAATCTGGGTAGGTTAAATATTCCGATCGAGCTTCGTATCGTTATAAATAAAATAAACTTTGAACGTCTGCCAAAGGTGTCCGGGTTTATTTATAAAAATCTGCCTTTCGTCAGGTTTGTCTCTTTTATGGGAATGGAAACCATTGGTTGGGCCGTTGAAAATAAAGAGATAGTCTGGATAGATCCCATAGAATATAAAACACATTTAGAAGAAGCGGTTTTGTATTTGTCGGCTACTGGTATTGATACTGCAATTTTTAATATTCCCCATTGCCTGTTACCTGCATCTTTATTCAGTTATGCCACCAAATCTATTTCCGACTGGAAAGTAAAATACCTGGAAGATTGTAAGGAGTGTGCGTATAAAAATAATTGTTGCGGTTTATTCAACACATCGCTTATACACAGCCGTGGTATCCAATGCATCAAACAATAGATTGTAGTTGATCACGCTACTCTATTACAATGGCTAAGCTCAAAAATCAAGGTTCTATTAACAAGTCTTAATAACTTATTGGAAAAATCAACCAAAAAAGAAAAACAAGAAAAGTCACTTCTATTCCTTGACAATATAATAAGAAATCAATATTCAGAATAAAAACATGCAATCGAAAATATTTTATAAATAAGGTATCAATATTTATAAAATTATAATTTAATCGTATCCCTTCGGTTTCATACATATTGTTTCTGCGGTTCTGCTGAGATAATTTTGGGACCAAAACTTGTTACATGAAAAAGCAGGAACGTATCAACCGTCAGAAGGAGATGTTATCCCTTATCGAACAATGGCATGAAAGCGGCAAAACACAACAAACATTTTGCCAGGAACATGATCTGACCTATACTACATTTTATTACTGGCTCAGAAGATATCGCCAACAACTGGAAGAAGGTAGCTTTTTACCGATTGAGATAAGTTCAGGATCTCATATTGAAATCCGTTACCCGGGAGGAGTAATCTTACAATTACCTTCAGCTACAAAGCTGTCAACTCTAAAACAACTTTTAAGTCTGTAATCAATTCTTTTTAATGTTTTCTCTCAGTTCCACCTTCCGGTATTATTTTTACAGCTCTGTCACGGACATGAGAAAAGGCTTTGATGGTTTATGTGGGCTTGCAAATGTGCTTACGCCTGTGGGGGGGCTGTTTTCTCAAGAATTTCAATTGCTTTATAAATATTAGAATATGATACATTATTTGGCTTTAACACTTTAATATGGTCAATAGCATTTTCTTGTTTAGGTAGAAGAATTTTAACCCATTTATCCTGCATTAAATATTTCTCAGTTTTATCATAATCAGGAATATACTTTTTCAATTCAACTTTTAATGCATTGTAATTTGCAAAGTGTCTGTTTGTCTTTTTAAAATGAAGCAAAAACCAAAATTCAATTGATGGTAAACTATCACATACGATAACCTTATCATTATTTTTATACTTGGTAATAAATTTTTGTAACCTCAATTTTTCTTCTTTATTTCTTAGCGAAACATCAGCATCAAAAGCGCAAATTACAGTTACGTCAGCTGATAGTAATTCTTTAGTTCGTTTTTCAAGATAATAAATACTGTTTTTGCTTAAAAAGAACCTTGGGCGAACAACACAATGATAAGATTTTAATTTTTTAAGATGTTGGAAATAATATTTCTCGGTGAATCCTTCTCCTATTATATATATTGATTCTCTTAGCTTCATTATACAGGTTAATCAATATTTGGGACAGCACCAAATTTTCCAAATTTATAAGCTTTTTGAAGTGATGAAATCCTGCCTAAACCTGTAAAACCACTTAAAGGATAAAGTTTTGTTGCTCCATCTTCTCCTTTTTCCGTAAACCAAAAGTTGTCTTTCCGTAATAAATCATCTTCATCAAAAAGATTATCATAGTGAGTTGAAATCAATAATTGAGCATTATCAGATTCTTTTAAAAACTTTTCTAATATAAATTCTACTAATCTTGGATGAAGTTTCGATTCAATTTCATCTATCGGTAAAAATGCATTTTGTTCAATCGCTTTATAAATTGCTCCGGATAAACCAAAAACACGCTTAGTACCATCCGATTGAGAGTTAATTGGTAAAAAATGCCTTTGTTCACCACCTTTGTCAATTACAGAATGTTCAAACTCTGTATCAATTATATTAATTACTTTTTCTTTTTCAAGCCTTGCAATTTCATTCTCCGGTATTCCAATCATTTTTGCTCTGGCAATAAATCCATCAGGAACTACTTCTTTTATTTTTTTGCTTTGTATATTGGATATATTAAAATCAGCTTCTCTTAAATAATTTAAAACATAAGATTTGAAGTCATTATCATCACCGACAAGTTTTTCTGAAAATTTTTGCAATACAGTTAAGGGTTCAATAGTTTGCATGATTCGTCTTCTCATCCAATCAACAACTAGTTCAATCTCTTTAATAACCATGTTTACTTGAATATATGAGGCAAATACAGAAATATTGGGAATACATTTAATTGCAATTTCTTTTTCCTCAATAGAAGATATTTTAATTTTTGGGCCATAGATTATTTTTGAAATACCTTCCTCGAATTTTCTTTCAAAAATCAGAGCTGGTTGAACACCCGGGTAGTATTCTAATCTTTCACTAATTACTACATTTTTTGTAATTTCCAATGAATATCTGTGTCTTACTCCGTTGTGATAAAAAATAAGTTTAAATGCAGATGGTTTATTTCTACTAACATTATCTAACATAAAAGGAATTACTCCTGTAGTTTCTTCTTTACTATCCAGTATATTAAACCAGAACTTATTCAAAAACTCAAAAGCTTCAATAAGATTTGACTTACCAGAAGCATTATAGCCATATACAATGCCTAATTTTTGCAAACGAATACCTTTAGCAACCGGTACTAAATGAATATCCTCTAAATGGGTGTCTCTGGTAGCTTCAAAAGTTATTGTAACTTCATCTTTAAATGAAAGAAAGTTTTGTATAGAAAGTGAATGTATCATTCTTTTATTCCTTAATTTTACTTTATTTCTGCAATAATACACAATAAAACACAAAAACTGTGTTTTTGTTGAATTATAAAGCTCTTAATTTTTCTGGTAAAAACCGGTTTATTTCTTCATCACTCCATGTAAATTCTTCATCTGAATTTCCATTTAATCCAAGCCTTTTTTGCGTAGTTTGATAATCTGCATAAGTTGTTGTTGGGCAATATTTGCCAAGGCTACTATATTGCTTTTGATACTCACTTAACTTAATGCGTAATTCAGATAAGTCACTTTCATTACTTGCAATTTCTTCAATCAGTAATAAATACGAATCCCTTAGTTCTTTGTAAGTTTCGGCAGCCAAACGGTGATTTATCTTAATTTCAGATATATCTTCTTTATGAAACATCGAAAAGAGCAAACTAACAGCAGTAAGAATCAATCCTACAAACGACAATATTGATAAAATTGCATTTAGTAGTTCTTTTTCGGAAAATACTTGAAATGCTATCACTTCCAGTATTATTAATACAAGTGTACTACCAGAAATCCATGCGGTAATATTTTTATATAGATTCTGCCTTTTTTGCAATCTGTCGTATGCTTTATAATGTATGCTGTTCATAAACACACATTGTGCAAAAAAGTACCTTGTTGTTGATAGTAATAATTGATTCATAACAAATTATTCTTTTTTAAAAACCGTCTAAAAGATGAACGATCTATTTTTTTTTAATAAATTCTCGAACGTCTTTTTCACCAATGGTCTATACTTTTTATTCTCTCCACAAACTTCTAAATAACCATATATACCATGAGCTTGGTCTTTCCATGGTTTTTCATCATATCTTTCAAAGTATGTTATCCAATACAAATGTTCTTCAAGATGATTTATAAATCGTTTTAATTCAAAACCATTAGGATAATACTCAATTTCTTTTATTGGAATGATAAGACACATTTCTCCATTCAAATTATTTAAATGCAATTCGACAGGTGGCAAACGCTTTCTTTTAGCAATATTTAATATTTTGCCCTTAGTCTCCCTAACTTTAGGCAAAATATTATTACTGTCGTGTTCCAATTTAAATTCAATCGAATATTTCCCTTTAACATGTTTCTCATTATAGCTACGATAAAAACTTAGAACTCCTCTTATTGTATTATCCGTTTCAATATATGTTAATCCGGGATATTTTTCTCTTAGAAAATTAATATCTTCTTCCCTTAACCTAATTTGCTCCATGGTGATGCCGGTTTTACTATTGGTACGACATGTTTATATTCTTTTTTGGGATTCTTATTTACTTTTGGAAATTTATCACCAAAAATTTTCCGCCATTCTTCCGATGCTTCCTTAGGCTTATCATCATCCATGTGTTCGATGGCTTTGACAGCCCGATTATAAGCCGTTTGTATATGGCTTTTTCTATCATCATTATTGCAACGTGATTTGATATAATCCAAAAAATTTTTAGATACTTCATGATATTCATCGTATTCAACACCAGAAGTAAATTCTGATTCTAAAAATCCCATCACGTCATTTACCAATTCGTGAGAAGGATAATCCATTGATGAAATATTTCTTTTCCATGATTTCATCATTCTTGTCAATTCCGCAGTAAGACCATTGGTATTATGGTTTGATGTTTGAAATTCATCAATTTGTTTGCGAGGGTCAAAATTCTCCCAACTACCCCCGTTGGTTGAGTTTGGGATAGTAAAAGTGCCATCTTCTTTTTCTAAAGCAGGTAGAACTTCTACATTATGCGTATTGTCTGACATTTTAACTAAAACGACTTTAGCCCATGCCCGTATTTTATCGGTTGTAGTGTAAGTTTCTTTCAGGACACCTTTTATTTCCTGTAATAAAACTGCCGGGCCATTACCCTTGTAGCTATTAAACTTATCAAATATTTCCTGTGGAATTTTAAAAATCACGTCAACATCCTGCATTTCGGATAATGGTCTGGTATTGGTTTTAGTTTTATATGAACCAAACAAAAGCTTTGTTTTCCCGTCAAAGTACGAATCGTAATACTTCTTATGCAAAGTTTCACACACATTAGTGTACTTAGTTTTTGCATCTTCTCTCTGATTTGAGGTCAGTTTTATGTCCTCGTTGAATTTTTTAAACCTTTCTTTCATTAATTTTATTTTTAATATTTACAATTATTATGCAAATATACAAAATAAAAAAGCATATAAACAAGTATATTTTGATAATTAACATATTTTATGTCGATATTGATTATATAAATAACATATTAATGATTTTATTGGCTATTTTTACATAAATTCATTTTTTAGAATAGGTATTATTTTGGATATAATTTATGTTTCATCATAAAATCATAATCTTCCTTTATCTGTTCCTTTGAATATTTCCTTTTTCAAGCTGATCACGGATTTTAGTTACCTTGTTACGACTGATGTTTAGTTTGCAGGAAATGGCTCTAAGGCTTTTCTCTCTTTCAAATAGTGTTTTTATTGTTTACTACATATCTATTCCATACATTGCGCCTTTTGTTTAAATATGTTAAATATATTGTAAAGTGTACCAGGTATAATACTCAAAAGTGTACCACTAAA
>CAZLXM010000139.1:0-6466 GCA_964563105.1 uncultured Bacteroidaceae bacterium | reverse complement strand
CTCAACAAGAATATTAACCCCTGGTAAAGCTTCACCGGTTTCGGCATCAACTACTATACCGTTAACTACAATGCCCTGGGCCTGGGCCTGAACAGGCATAAACAAAAAGGCCGTAACGATAAATGCTGTTATGATCAGGAAAAACCTGAACAAAACATGCAAATCTCCCGGCTTTTTTTTTCTGAAAATAATCGGATTCTTTTCGTTTTTTTCCATAGTTAAAATTATTAATTATTTAGTCGTATATTAAACATTAACATATAACACCATGAATATCTGTTAGATCTGGCAACTTAAAGTATCTGTCATAGGCAATTTATTTAATTCAATTAATAGTATTTATAAAAAACATATTTTTCTTATGTAAAAAGATGTTAGAAATTGAGCTGCATTTTTATAATACATTAAAACAATTAAATTCTTTATAATTTAGTGTTGATAAAATATAAAGTATCTTATAAACTAATTTAAATGTATAATGAGAACTGTCACGTAATTTATGACATTACACAATTTTTTATTATAAAGATAATGATTACGTTAGTAGTTTGAATTCATAATCCCAATTTTTGCATTCTTCTTATAATTGTTATAAATGCAATAGTCAAACAGTTTTCAAAAAGTTCTAATACTCGAAGGGCAAATTTAAAAATTTAGTTATAAAAAAATCTTTTTTTAAAAAAATAGTTAATGATTTCTTAAAAATTTAATTTTATTTCAAATATCAAATCTGCAAATAACTTATGTTAAATACAAAAACACCATATTAATTTTCTTGAATTCTTTTTATTTATCTATGGTTTTAATCGATATCTTCTTATAGTCACTTAACTTTCAATCTTAATTTAAAAAAAAAATCAATATGAATTTTTCAAAATATACCTATGATTTAAGTTTATCCCGGTTATCATAAACTTTTATAATAGCATCAAACATTTTATCCAGATCTTCTTTTGGAGACATTCCCACATTCAATGTCAGTACTTCTTCATCACAAGCCCTGTCACAATTTGGCAGATCTAAACCTTCACGATATTCTTTTAGTCTTGCTGGTGAATACATTTTTTCATAAACATCCAGATCCAAAATATGGTTTTTAATTACTTCTGATTTATGAAACCCATAACTTATATAACTTGAGCATCCGACCCCTTCAGCATTAAGGGCTTTCATAACAGTGGCACGACTTACATTATTAAAATGTTCTTTTCTGTAACCTGTGAAAAAAATCCACCATGCACTGTTACCTGTTCCATCATACAATTTTTGCGGGATAAGTCCGGGAAAACCACTAAGCTTATCTCTCATATACCAGGCACTCTCATTACGGCTTTTATGGCGTTCATGAACAGCATTGCCTTCAAGCTGAGCCAGAAGTAATGCACCTTCAAATTCATTCATCCTGTATTTCGGGCCGATCAATTCCTTTCTGCCCCTTCGGGAGTCTCCACGATTATGAATAGTATAACATTTATCCATGAGGAGTTCATCATCACTAATTATTGCACCTCCTTCTCCACAACGAATATGTTTACTGGCCTGAAAACTAAAACATCCCAAATCACCAATTGTTCCAAGTCTCTTACCTTGATATTCAGAAAGATGGGCCTGACAGGCATCTTCAATTACTTTTAAATTATGCTTTTTTGCAATATACATTATACGGGACATATGGGCTGGTTGCCCTCCAATATGAACCGGTATTATAGCTTTTGTATTTTTTGTTATTCTTCGTTCCACGTCATCAGGGCCGAGCTGAAAAGACTCTCTGTCAAGATCAGCCATAACAGGAAGTGCACGACAAAACAATATAGCAGAGATTGTTCCTATATCAGTATAAGGGGAGGTGATAACCTCATCTCCTGCCCCAATATCTAAAGCTTCAACACAAGTGTTTAAAGACTGGGTACCAGCGCCGGTAGCAAGACAATATTTACTGCCAATCAGTTTGGCATATTCCTTCTCAAAAGTAGCTACAGTACCAGTATTAGATTGTATTCTGCACCAGATTCCGCTTTTTGTAGTCTTAATTATTGCATTAATCATATTATCATCAATAATTGGCGGGGCAGACATTCGTGATTGTGTTGCGGTATCAATAACCGGTTTACCACCAAGGATTGCCAATTTTCGGGCATCCCTGCTTAAACTAATGTTAATATTTTTTGTTTTCATTACTTTCAAAATTAGCATTAAATTAATTTCAGTTTATCCCGATTATCATACACTTTCATAATTGCATTAATTATGTCATCCATATCAGACAGTGTTCCTAATAATGGTCCGGAAGCCCAAATCATTACAAGATCTTCACAAACCTTATCGCAGTTTGGAAGATATAATTCTTCCCGAAACTTTCTCAATCTTTCGGGAGAATACATTTTCTTATAAACATCAAGATTTAAAATAAACTCAGTCCACGGCTCCTTATGTAAACCGTTGGAAATATACGGACTAAAAGATATCCCCTCGGCAGAAAGAGCTTTTAAAAATTTACTCCTTTCAGCATTATTAAAATATTCCTTTTTATAAGTCATTGGGTACAAATAAAAAGAACCACTTTTGGTACCAGGATATAATTTTTGGGGAATAAGACCAGGAAACTTTTTAAGTTTCGAAGATAAATATGCAGCATTTCTGTTACGAATTGCAAAACGTTCTTTTACTCCTGCCATTTGGCCAAGCAGAATAGCAGCTTCCAGTTCATTCATACGATATTTAGTACCTATTATCTTATGTCCGCCATTCATCATAACGGTATAAACCCTCTCCATAAGCTCTTCATCATTTCCAATAACTGCACCACCTTCGCCACAGGCAATAGTTTTAGTTGTTTGAAAGCTAAAACTTCCCAAATCACCAATAGTACCAAGAATTTTTCCACGATATTCAGCAAGATGTGCCTGGCAGGCATCCTCAATAACCCGAAGATTATGTTTAGCAGCAATAGCCATTATCCTTCTCATATCGCATGGCTGGCCCATCATGTGAACCGGCATAATGGCTTTTGTATTAGCCGTGATTTTTCTTTCAACATCAGCAGGATCAAGCTGGAAAGATTCCCTGTCAAGATCTGCCATTACCGGAAGTGCACGGGCTGTGAGTATTGAAGAAATGGTCCCCATATCAGTATATGGAGAAGTTATTACTTCATCACCTGCACCTATTCCCAATGCTTCAACACAACAACTTAAGGCCTGTGTACCGGAACCGGTGGTTACACATAATTTTGCCCCCATAAGTGCAGCATATTCCTTCTCAAAGGTTACTACAGTACCTGTTTTATTGTCTTGAATTCTTGACCATATACCACTTTTGGTAGTTTTAACAATTAAATCAACCATAGTCTGGTCAATATATGGCCATTCAGGAAAAGTTTTGGCTTTAATTGCCGGGATCCCGCCGAGAATAGCCAGCTTACCCGCATCGTTACTAGTCTTGCCAATAACAGGTAATGCTCCGGCAGCTATTGTCCCAAGGGAACTTGCCGATAAAGAAGCAAGAAACTTTCGTCTGGTAAAATCTCTTTTGTTCATCAGAAAATATTTTAGTTATTCCTTTGTAAGTTAGCTCGTCCTGATTACACTTCCAAATATTTTAATTCCTTTCCTTATAAGGTACCAAACAAAAGTTTCATATGTTCATGATCTAATTATTGCTGTAATCCTGAAATTCTTTATCTAATATTTTTTTATCTCTATTACCCTCATAAATGATCATCCTGAACTTAAATAATGCAGATTCACCAGGATTTAATGTTAATGTACGTTTTTGAGGATTTGCAACTCCTGTGCCTTTCTGGTATTCATACTGCCCAATTGGATTAGCAGCATAACAGCCATAACCTCTTGCATGCCAATATGTGGGAAAGTTCAAGCTTTTTGGATTATGGAAAATTGCAATACCAATAGCTTTCCCGTCTTTATTTCCTTCTAACCTCATCCAGGCAGAGCGCTTACCCCAAATATTTTTCTCTGTTTTTTCACCTTCTGCATTCAGATATACTCCGGTCCCTTTCCCTTTAAATAATGGTCCGGTAGGTGTTTCAGCGAGCCAATCAGCAACCCGTATTGACAGCATACCTTCTTTTGTATCTTCAAAAGTAACTACTGTATCCAAAGCAGTAAGACTAATAGTAAAATCAATTATGTTCTCATCAGCCTTAGCAGAAAAATCCATGACTCTGTCTTCTCTAAGTAAAGGTTTATTATTTTTATCAATCCATAAATTTATCACTGATAGTTTACCATCTTTCCCCTCCTTCATTTCAACAATTCTATCGAGCTTAATTTGAGGAAGCTTTATATTTTCATAATCAACAGAACCATAATTAGGTAAGCCCCAAAATGTACTTCCGTTAACTTCACCATTACCATAGGTAAATGTTATCCCCCTATGATGGGGATGATCTTTGCTCTCTCCTTCGACTTCCATTAGTGGAAATCCACGTGTAACTATTTCACCCGAAGGAGAATAAACAGGATACAAAATAGGTTTTTGATTCTCCTGTTTATAAACATAGCTGGTTATTATCTTATTATCTGCCATAACATCAATCTGGTCAACACCCTGGATAAAAGTAATTTTTTTATTGGAAGAACAGCTTACAGAAAATGTCAGAAGACATGTTAACAAAAAATAAAAAGAAAATTTTTTCATATTTATATAAAATTTTAAATTAAATATTAAGATGTTTTTTAATATATGTAAAATTAAGCAGAATAAGGTTTCAAACAAATAATAATTTTAATAAATATAATCAAAGTAAAGGTTCTGATATTAAAGGATTGGCTGGATCAGGAATAAACCAGGGAGGGATTTGCTCATCCAATGTTATATTAATCACATTGCCCTGGTTCGTTTTATAAATAATGAGTTTCCAAAACCCTGACTTTATATCTGAAACAGGTATTATTTTTCTTGATTCGTCAGTAAGTTGCCCTATCCTGTTTCCATCCGGATTAATCACGTCAACTTTAGCCCCACGAGAACCTAAAGTAATATTGAAGTTATTAATTCCTTCAGGCACATAAAAATATAAAGGTATATCCTCATCCATGAATTTTTCTGCAATTTGTAGATTTTCTCCTTTATAAGCAATAATAGCATTTTTAACTTCAAATTTAATACTTGCACTACGGCTTGGAATATCCAGAAAATAATTTTTGTCTGCCTCACCGTAGAAATTGATTGTTCTGCCTTCTGATATCACTCCTGCAAGCAATTGATTACTTTCTTCATCTGTAAGAGTGTATCTTATAAATTCATTATTTCCATTAAATCTTTTCACATTAATACTTATATTACCAGAAACATTGGGATGGATTAACATACGTAAATTTCTATAAATCGGGACCATTACTGGTTTCTGTTTCATAGCATCTGGTAATGCATTCATCTTTATTATTTTAAAAGGTTTTTCAGGATTCATCTGTCCTCGTCGGCTTATCTGAAAATCCTTATATTGAGTAGAAATTAACTCATCTATTTCATCAGATTTACGCGTTAGCGGAGTATTTAATTCTTCGGCAAGGAAGCCCTGGTCCTTTAAGTGCCACTGTAAAAGTGAGAGCACCTGACCAAACATATCCAAACGTGCTTTTTGCTTTATATTTTTTTTTGCAGCATCAGCTAACAAGAAATACTCCTCAAGTTTATTATAATTAGCAGCATATATATCTTTTAGATGACCTGCTGTCAATGCAGAACCAGCTTTGAGATTATTCTTGTAAAAATGATTGTATGCAGAATCCAGAACAGCATATAACTTAATTATATTTTCAGCTGCTTCAGGCCCATAAGCTTTTTTGCAATAATACTCCAATAATTCATGGGCATCCTGCTCCGGATTCCAGAAAAGTTTAGCAATAATATAATTTCCGGCACCAAATACCGGCCAGACAGGATTGCCATATATGTATGCGCCTTTAAAGTTATATTTTTTTAAACGGTGATAAATAAAATTTAAATGATCCGGTGTTGGAGAACATATCATAGCATTGGGCATCATCAATGATATTGGATAATCATAAAAATACAGATCAAAACCATCTTTTTCTGCACTTTCTCCCCATTTGCTCATTAGCTCTTCATTGATACCGGGATGATCCGGGCGATATAACCGCCAATGATGGGTATAACCAACCAGCATAAGGGCAAGATTAGATTCAAGTTTGGGCAAACCGGCTGCCGGGGGATACCTATATTGTCCATAGATATATCCTCCGAGTTTATGATCAGGAAATTCTTTGCCTACTATTCTTGCAACATCATTGTAAAACTTGAGCACTAAAGGAGTATAAGAAATATTTCCGTGTGGGTCTGTTTCAGTAAGAGCTCTACTGGCATAACTATCACTAAAGCCTCCCCCGTCAGATGGTGAGAGGGAATACCATTTTAGTGCCGTATCATTTCTGAATGCCTCAAGAATTACGTCAGCAAATGCCTGTACAAGTACGGGATTAGT
>CAZLXM010000138.1:0-6810 GCA_964563105.1 uncultured Bacteroidaceae bacterium | reverse complement strand
ATTATTGACCAGTCTATGACATTATATTTTTAACTTTATATCGAACTCACGTTAATTAATAATTTGAGCATTTTTAAAGGCTGAAATCAACTCATCCCGGCTTAGATCAATTGTTTTCAGATAGTGTCTCTTACTTACGGGAATTGTAATACTGTTATCTGAATTTGATTGAACAGGAATTGACTGACCCAACTTTTCATATAGAGTAACTTTTTCTTTATCAATGGGCAATACCAGACTTTTGTCATCTGATATATGCCAGTAAACTGCGTACCAGTTTTTATTACGATTAAAAACAAATGCCCTGACTTCCCTACTCCCGCCGGCAACATCATCAATCTGACCATAAGGTTGTAACTCAAATTCATTG
Organism: uncultured Bacteroidaceae bacterium; assembly: GCA_964563105.1. Taxonomy (GTDB): domain Bacteria; phylum Bacteroidota; class Bacteroidia; order Bacteroidales; genus CAYVTV01. Next base: position 6,440 of record CAZLXM010000138.1, on the reverse strand, counting down.
TTCTCATCAAGCAACATAATATGTTCCTGATTGACATTTTGTAGCATTAATTTTTGTTCATTAGTTAAACGCTTATTTAACCGGACCTCTTCCCATCTTCTAAAAACTTCCATATTATCAGCTGTTCTGGGGTGCTTATCAAAAAAAGATAAATTTGCATGCAGTGATACCGGACAATCCCATGCAGCAGCCCTGCTTGTAACATATTCCAGAATATCAGGTTGAGTTCCAATTGTTTTGTCATCAGGAAGATAATAACGAAGCCATCCGAAATTAACACGTGTGAAATCAGCTCTCATCCGTGGTGCTTGTTCAGCAGGCCATTTTCTAATTGCTTCTTTTTGATATTCCGGCCTGAATGCATCAAAAGCATTACCCCCTGTAAGCATATGCCAGCTAAAGTGAGTTTTTGCAGCACCTTCGGCAAATATGGGTTCAGGTTTTAAACGTTTAAACACTTTCCATTGTGCTGAAGATACATGAAACCAAAATGGAGCATTCACACCTTCAGAACCATCAAAATACAAAAATCTAAAACCTGCATCATAAATATCAGCCAGTTTTTCTGCAATTTCATCCTGTAAACTCGTGTTTTGATCAATATAAACACTGGTTGAACCAAATTCACTTACATCCAATAATCCAAACATATATCCTGTGGGCTGTGCGTTAATGGTAGTATTATCAATACCCCGGATGCAGCCTGTAAATTTATATGGTTCAGTAGTTGTATAATTTTCATATGATATCAGCTCCGGTCCGATTTTCAACACCTTTGTTCCTGGAGCCATTGTAAGATTATCCGGATTTTGTTCAACATATATTACAGTGTCATTTTTACCCAATGGCCGTGCAAGTGTAAAAATTTTCAATAAATTAAGACGGTGGTCAGCTTCCGGAGTTATATATTTACTATCCCTTCCAATATGTGAATGGAGAAAATGAAACCCGGGAATAATACCTTCATCTTTAATCTTATTCAACAATTTAATCAGATCATCTTTTCCATTGGGATATACAGATCTTTTCCAATCATAATTGCCAAGTTTTCTATAGCCAACACTTTCAATAAATGCCGGGTAATAAATCATAAAAGTTCTAAAACCGGCCATTTTCGCATACTTAAGATGTTTATCTATATTTCCGGGATTTACATCAGCCGACCAATAGTAAGATGCATTATACATTTCATGCCTGCGGCTTTCCACACCTTTTGGCAAATTAAAATCTTCCTCAACACGGGCAATCTTATCTAATAATTTTTCAGTTTCACATACAATCAAGGCAGCACCAACGCCCTTCAATTTTACTACTTTTTCGACACCTGCCGATAAAATACGAAAATCCTGTCTTTTCTCAGAATCAATACGTGCATAAGGATCAGTTGCCAGAACATTTACAGCAATATTATCATCCCAGCTGACATTTAACCACTCTCCGAAATATTTTCTGTTATGTACGGCTAATTGTAAAAAATTCATTTCAAAAACAGGCGGATGAGATATATTGACGTTATAATCACCTTTCTCCATAAGAAAATCCTCAATACTAAATCCAATATAATCAGATGTTACATTGACCTTAACCAATGCCCTATAAGGTATTAACTCAAATCCAACAATTAATTTATCACCTTCCTGTTTAATTGAATTTGCATTGAATTTCATTTTTTTGTTAGGATGAGAAAGTTTTATCTCATTATGATAGGGACGTTCCTGAATGATAGAGAAAATGGGGAATTTTTCAGTTGTAATTAAACATTCTTCTTTTTTAGGCTTGAAAATAAGACTTTTTGTAAGCCCGTCTTTTTGTATAACCAGCTTTATCTGTTCATTCTCAAAAACAATATCATCATTTTGTATTGTTTTAGAGTTTGAACAGGCTGTAAAAAAGACAGCCATAATTATCAGCAGTAATAAATGATACCTCATAAGCATTTGTTTAAATTATGAATATTATTTATTTATTAAATTGTATTTTAAAGATGTGCTCAAGACATTATTATTTAAGCTTATTTTTTCTGTTCTTATTAAACAATTATTCTTAATAGTTCAAACCTTTAATTTTAATTACATTAATATGACATTAAACATAGGGCGGATCATTAATTTTCAAACACTAAAAGAGTATAACCTTTGCTAACAGGAATATCCACATTAATATAACCATCTTTAACTTTAAAAGCCAGATTTTTTCGGGAAGGGGCTAAATATACTTTCCTGGGTGCTTTACCGTCAGAACGAAGGGCTATTTTCACATTATTCAGTTCCACAGCATCTTCAATCATTGAAGTACCTGGCCCCCGGAGTTCCGGAACATAAGAGAGTATGTGCAACATTCTTCTTCCGGGTTGTTCTGTTAGAAACACACGACTGAATGAAGGCAGGTTTTCGTATCTGATAAGAGGGCGAGGAAGAAATTCTTCGAGTACATTTGAAAATATAGTTCTCAGTTCAACCGATGCTTTTTCACTATAACCTGAGAATATCCTGTGACTAAAATGTGCAACCTTATTATTTATGGTTAGTGCAGGTTTATCTGTTACTCTGTCGGGCGGATTATAATAGAATGCATATTCTCCGTCCCACCCCCGGTTATAATATGGCTTTACGAGACTTCCAGCTGTGACTGTACCCTGAAATGGTTTTACATCAATGCCGGACGAATATAAAGAAAGAGGCATATCGGGAAGATTTTTGCTGTATTTTTTATCAACAACAAAATATGCAGGGTCAAATTCATTTTCTTTTTCATATTTAACACCCCATTCTTTTTCGAGGGCAAAGCTTGTTTTTTCGGTATTAAGACCAGAACTGCCGGATGCAATTACAGCTTTTCCAGCTGCAATATGCTCCTTAACCCGTTTTGTAATTTCTTCTGTAAATAATATGTTATCAGGAAATACCAGGATATCATATTTACTCCAGTCTGAAAATGTTGTTACTACATTAAACTGCATTTTAAGTTCATCTAATATTCTTACAACTGACCTGAGCTGTCTGTCTCCCCGAATGTTACCGATTGATGCAGGGTAGACAACTGCTATTTCTGTAATATTTTTTGCATTATCAAACCATGGTTCCATTGTCTGTAATTCTTTGTATATGTTCTCAATTCTGTCCAGAATTGGATATTCCATATCTCCCCTTGGATGGAAGTGTCCGCCAATATTGGGCCTCATCCCATTTGCAAGACCATATAAAAGTTCTGATTTAATAGCTGTTTCAGGTCTTAAACCACCAAAATCACCCCAATCATAAAAACGGCCTGTCATATTTAAAACAGGCATATTGCCCAGGGTACGGACATAATGAGCAAGTACAGGCAGGTAATCATATCCCCATCCTCCGGAAGGTAAGCATTCTACTTCAAAATAGGTGCTAAATTTCGCCTGCTCCTCATATCCGGGATTATTATGATAAATTAGAAGTCCAGGTTTTATTTCTGTAACAGCTTTATAAATATCTTCAGCCAGTCGAAGTGCAGAAAATTCAGAGAATTTTCCCACTTCATTTAAATTATTATAATCTATTCCGCGCTCTTTCATTTCCCTGACACAAATAGGGCAGACACAATTAAACCTTTGAAGACAGTCAATGAAAAATCCTGATACAGGATAATTTTCCGCAATTTCTTTAGCCATTGCAATCAGATGGTCCCTGTAAGGAGAATTGTAACACATAGTTCGAACATAAGGGGTAAAACGGGGTTCCCGGTACTCTCTTCCATCGAATGCCAGTGTTGTCCAGTCGCGATGAAGAAGTCCCTCTGCACTGCTGATACCACCATTGATATAAGCAGTGATAGCTATACCTTTACGCTGGCAGGCATTGGCAAGTTCTCCAAAAAGATCATATTTCAAAGAAGGATGTTTGATACCAATTTTCGTGTCATAATAAGCCATACCCAAATTGCATCTTGCATGAAATGTTAAATAATCAACTCCACATTGTTTTAAACGATCTGTAAATTTCTCGACATCAAAGTTTGCTCCTACATCAGGGCAGGCAGGCATAGTATGGTTGTCATAGAACAAACAATATTTAGGCTGATGATTCAAAGTCCTTTCAGAAGATAAATTAATTGTTACCTGTGAAAATATCTGACCTGAAAAAACAATGGCGATTAAAACTATTGTAATTCGATACATAATAAGGGAATTTATAATATGTTAATTTTTAAATCAAAACATTACAAGCAACCACAAAAACAGAAAATATTAATTAATAAACAAGTTGTTTTTATTTGAATCAGAAAGTGTTATTTAATTGTTATTTTCAATATTTTTAAACCTTAATACAGATTAATAATATTATTTTGTATATTATTGATTTTATATCGACAAATTAATCAAATTTATGAAAATATAATATAAGCTTATAAAAGTATTTTATTGAAAAATAACACAATTTTAACATGTTACCAATATTTCAGAAAATAGAAGCGAATATTGATCATTCTTTTTATGTAAACCATATTCGTTTCAAATATTTTCCAAATCCGCTTCATTTTCATCCGGATATTGAAATATTACTTGTACTTGAGGGCAGCGGGACCAGGTTTGTGGGAGATTCAGTAGAGAGGTTCGGTCCCGGAAGCCTGGTAATAATTGGACAAAATGTTCCTCATCTGTGGCATAGTGATGAAATATTTATGCAACAAAATGACCTTTATACAGAGGTTATTTATATTCTTTTTAAGACTGAAATATTAGGTGATAAATTCTGGCAAATCCCTGAAGCAAAAAATATCCATAAATTAATAAAACTTTCTAAACGTGGTATCAAACTAACAGTAAAACAACCTGATGAATTAATTGAATCAATGCATTCCATCATAAAATCTTCAGGTGTCAAACGAATAACCCTTCTTCTTTCAATATTGGAAACAATAGCTTTGGCAAAAGACTATCAACTACTTGCGAATTCTGTTATCCAAAAAAATGTTAATGATAATGACTCTGACAGATTAAACGATGTTTATAAATTTGTGATTAAAAATTTCATCCAAAATATTACTCTTGAAGAAGTATCTTCAATTGCTAATCTGTCAGTCCCTGCCTTTTGCAGATATTTTAAAAACAGGACAAATAAAACATTTATTCAATTCCTGAATGAAGTGAGGGTTTCAAATGCCTGTAAACTTTTAACTGAAGGAGAGCAGTCTGTTGAAAGTATATGCTATAGTTGCGGGTACACTAATGTTTCATTCTTTATAAAACAGTTTAAGAAAATTACCGGGTTTACCCCCTTATCTTATAAAAAAAATATAAGGGTTAAAAATTTAATTTATCAGTTACAAAATAACTTTTAAAGTGGTTTGTCTTCAATTATAATAGTAACTTTTACCCTTGAACTAATTCCATGAACTTTATTACAAAAGAATGTAACTGAATTATTTCCCTGTTTGAGTTTTGGAATTTTATTATCCGGGCTGATTTCCTGAAGTACTTCTCCTTTCGGGCTGTATAATTTGCAGTTTCCTTCCGCCTTAAGTTCAAGATACATCCCTGATTCCATAGTTACGGGAAAGACAATTGTTTCATTTCCAATTGTAACAGCAGGATTAGAAATGGTTATTGGGATTAAAGGCAGGGCTTTTACCGGGCCAATAATACAGTTTACCTTTTTATTCGCAGGAAGATCATTGAACCAGAATTGTAATTTGTTTACACTGGTAAGACTGACAGTTCCTTTGTATGAATTGTATACATTAAAACCTTCAACTATTTCTTTTGTTTCAACAGGTATATCCCAAACATAGTCACTAAATCTTTTTGATTCAACTTCAACCAGTTCAAAATATTTCCATCCTGTAAAGTTTATATCTATAAAATGGTCTCCTCTAACACCGGCGTATCCTATATGTTGTGGGTTCATTATTCTAAGGTTTAGAAGTTGTCCGTTCCCATCACCTTTTACCCATACTCCTAAAGCCTGATTATTTTCCAGATTGATCCATGGTTCAAATGATTTTTCCATTTTTATCCATGCCCCCTCCTTTGCTGAAGCACCTGAACTTATTGCTGAAAAACTAATCGCATTTTTAGAATTTTCAGGCAGCTCTTCTGATGCAGCAATTTCTCCTGATACACCTTTGGCAGAACCGTCGTTGTAGAATTCTCCTGAAGAATAATCAGTCAGAAGAATATTTGCAGGGTCACTATATGGTTTTACTGACATTAAAGGTTGTATTCTCAATTTAAGCTGCTGTTCTGAAAAATCATTATTAACAACCCATTTATCAGATTCATCATTTAAACCGGAAACTTTATGCTCATTATAGACAACAGGTTTAAAATTCCAGCGGCCATTTTTTTCTTTAAATAAAGTGAAGTCTTTTCCTGGTTCACGAAGTAATGCACGTATACTGTCCGAGAAGTATTTTTTATGCTTTAATTCTTCATATTGTTTGATTATTGCATGCAGGTCACCCAGAAG
>CAZLXM010000137.1:0-6939 GCA_964563105.1 uncultured Bacteroidaceae bacterium | reverse complement strand
TTGCATGTGTTAGGCCTGCCGCTAGCGTTCATCCTGAGCCAGGATCAAACTCTTCATTGTAATAAAGTTATACTTGCTCAAGATTTATCAGTACATCTCAAAATAATATTTCGAGCGCCTCTTTCTACCTTTACCTGTTCAATATCTTCAAAGAACTATAATAATTCCAATGTTTTTAAGGACTACAAAGATAATAACTTTTTATTAGCCTTGCAAATTATTAACTTTTTTATTAGTCAAAAAACTCTCGCTCAAAAAGCGGATGCAAAGGTAAAACTCATTTTTATATTTCCAAAATAAAAAGTAAATAAATTTTTATTTTTTATATAACCACAGAGTACCAGGGTTTTAAAAATAACATTAAATCAATGATAACTCTAATTAAACCTGATGATACCTTAAAACAACAACCTTAAGAACAATTCCCGTTTATTTGGGGCTGCAAATATAGACAGCTCTTTTTATTTACCAAAGAGTTTTTAACTTTTTTTTGAAAAATATTTTATAATTTATTTCTAAAAATTTATAAGTCGCTAATCCTCAAATCAAAAAATATAGCAACAATTTTAAAAAATAATTTTTTAATCCTGTTCTTTTACAAAATCTTAACATTTTTAATCCGTAACACACAGTATTAAATCATAAGTGAAAAATATAAATGTAACTTTAACAAACTCTTTTCAAAATTAGAATATCTTTAATAACTATTAAAAAGACAAAATTACAGGAGATAAGAGCAATAGTTTTCTCAATTAAATAAATTATATTCGTCCCCAGTATTATACATATTATTTATTTTAATTTACCCAGTGCAAGAAAATATTCTTATTATTCCAACGTATAATGAAAAGGAGAATATCGAAAAAATCATTGAAATGGTATTCAACCTTCCTGTTGAATTCGATATTTTAATTATTGATGATAGTTCTCCTGACGGAACCGGGGAAATTGTTAAAACTCTTCAAAATACTTTTCCCGGAAAGCTCCATCTTATTGAAAGGCCGGGGAAACTGGGGCTTGGAACTGCATATATACAGGGCTTTAAATGGGCCCTGGAGCGGACTTATAAATATATATTTCAGATGGACGCCGACTTCTCACATAATCCTTCCGATTTAACCCGCCTGTATCATTCCTGCGCCCATGAAAATGCAGACCTCTCAATAGGTTCCAGATATATATCAGGGGTAAATGTTATAAACTGGCCTTTTAGCAGAGTACTGATATCTTATTTCGCCTCTGTTTATGTACGAATGATCACAGGTATGAAGATTATGGATACCACCGCAGGGTTCAAATGTTATAAAAGAGAGGTACTGGAAAAGGTCGAACTGGACAAAAAGCATTTTAAAGGTTACGCATTTCAAATTGAAATGAAATTTAATGCCTGGAAACATGGATTTAACATTGTTGAAATTCCGATAATTTTTACGGAACGACAGGAAGGGTCTTCTAAAATGAATAAAGGCATTGTTTATGAAGCGGTATTTGGAGTAATAAAAATGAAAATCGTAAGTCTTTGTAAAAATTATAAAAAATAAACTATGGGGAAATGCCATATTAAGAATGCACAAATAGTTAATGAAAATAAAATTTTTACGGGTGACTTGCTGATTGATGGTAAAATCATTCTCAAAATATCTGACACACCCATTGAAACACCTCCCTCCTTCCATAAAATAAATGCAAAGGGAAATTATCTCCTCCCCGGAATAATTGATGATCAGGTACACTTTCGTGAACCCGGGCTTAGCCATAAAGGGGATATTGAATCCGAATCCAAAGCAGCAATTGCAGGCGGAGTAACTTCTTTTATGGAAATGCCCAACACGGTTCCACAAACAACTTCTATAAGTGAACTGGAATTAAAAATGGAAAGAGCTGCAGAAACTTCGTTTGCAAATTATTCTTTTTATCTGGGGGCAAACAATTCAAATCTTGATGAGATCAGAAAAATAGACCCTTCAAAAGTCTGTGGCCTGAAAATCTTTATGGGTTCATCAACAGGAAATATGCTTGTCGACAAAATTGATGTCCTCGAAAAAATATTTGCAGAATCACCTGTTATTATTACAACTCATTGTGAAGACGAAACTACCATACAAAATAATACAAAAATCTACCGTGAAAAATATGGGGAAAATATTCCTGTCAGCTTCCATCCTCTCATAAGAAGCGCCGAAGCTTGTTATCTGTCTTCATCACTGGCAGTTGAACTGGCATCAAAATATAATTCCAGGCTTCATATTCTTCATGTTTCAACTGGAAGAGAGCTTGATCTTTTCAATAATAGTATCCCCCTAAAAGAAAAAAAGATCAGTGCAGAAGTATGTATCCATCATCTTTGGTTCAGCGAAAACGATTATAATTTAAAAGGTTCACTCATCAAATGGAATCCGGCTATAAAAACAGAAGCTGACCGGCAGGCTTTGTTCACAGGATTATTGACAGATAAGCTGGATGTTATTGCTACTGATCATGCCCCTCATACACTGGAAGAAAAGTCGGGCTCTTATTTTACAGCTCCTTCTGGCGGCCCAATGGTCCAACACAGCCTGCAGGCAATGATGGAATTTGTTAAAAAAGGGCTTATTCCCCTAGAAAAAGTAGTGGAAAAAATGTGTCATGCACCGGCTGTTATTTTTGATATTGAAAAAAGAGGTTTTATAAGAGAAGGATATTTTGCCGATCTGATTATAGTTGATCCGGATACCATTTACACAATTGATAAAGAGAACATTCTGTATAAATGCAAATGGTCGCCTCTTGAAGATGAAATTATGCATTCAAAGGTAACACATACTTTTGTCAATGGCGAACTGGTTTATTGCAGAGGTGAATTCAATAATAAAAGGGCTGCCATGCCTCTTGCTTTTAACAGGTAGACCGGTATTTCAATATTTTTACCCCGTATTTTATTTCTTATTTTATTCCACTTTGCCATTTAAGCTAAACCTGTTGTGTCCATAAAATTTTTCTGTTCACAAGTCAAATTAAAAGTCTGAATTCAATTAATTTTTGTAACTTGTTTTGGATTCATAAAATGTTTATGTAGTAACTGAAATATCATTGACTTTATAAAATCAATACATTAATATTGTTATATCTGACTTAAACAACTTGTTTTTGTTATAAAACGAAGTTTAAAATATTTAAATAAATTATTGATGGTCCCTCTAGGTACTTTCGTTCACAACATGACAATAAAAATATTTGGAGGTTCCATCAGAACAACATAATTAACAATAACATAACACAATTATTTTCTGATGAGAAAAATCAGAATTCTAACAGTTACTTTTAATTCAGTTTTACAGCCATGGGAAATACATGCCTTTCGTGCTGCTATAGCTAAAAAAACCGGAAAAAATGATAAAGAAAATAATTTACATACTATTGTTTTTACCATTACAAATTTTTGCCACTTATTATTATGTCAAAAATGATGGCAATGATAATGCTAATGGCTTAAGTGATGCTACCGCATGGGCCACTATTAATAAGGTTAATAATACTTCTTTAAATGCGGGTGACAGTGTTTTATTTAAATGTGGTGATGTATGGAGAGAATTAATCCCCTTAGTTCCAAAATCGGGAAACCATACAAACGGACATATAGTTTATTCTAATTACGGTACCGGTGAAAAGCCATTATTTTTAAATTCCAAACAAGAAAACCTGATTACAGACTGGGAGGATATCGGAGGCAATCTCTGGAGAAATTCTGATCCTGCTTTTTCAGCTGAAGTGGGCAATATAATATTTAATGATTATAGAGAATTTGGAATAAGAGTGTATTCCCTAAATGCTGTTAATAGCTCTCTTAAGTATTATTATAATTCAACAAATAAAACATTAACGCTTTATTGTGCCGGCAATCCTGCCTCGGTTTACGATAATATAGAATGCGTGTTAAAGTCTAATTATGGAAAAATATACATTAACAATAAAAATTATATTGTTATAGATGGATTAGCTATAAAAAATGAGGCCAGGCACGGGATATCTTCGAGCAGGTCAAATAATATTATAATAAGAAATTGTGAAATAAGTTATATTGGAGGTGCTATGGCCGGGTCAACGTTAAGACTTGGAAATGGGATAGAGTTTTGGGCTGACGCTGGTAATATTTTAATAGAGCAAAATTATGTGGGATGGTGTTATGATGCCGGCATAACTTCTCAATATATGCCTCAAAATACTGCGTTTTATATAGATAGTTTTATAATAAGATATAATATTATTGAACATTGTGAATTTAATTTTGAATGGTGGTATTGGAACGAAATAAAACCAGGCACATCTGTAGGATTTGTAAATGGATTTTATTACGAAAATAACACTTCTTTAAATGCAGGAATTGGTTGGTCAGATGGACAAAGACCCGGAAATACAAGAGGTGCCCATGTAACAAGCGGATGGAAGGATGCCGTGATAACAAGAGCTTATATTAGAAATAATATTTTTGTTAATGCTACAGAGGCAGCAATAAGGCAGGCATATTACTGGTTGCCGGTTATTAATTATGATAATAATATTTATTATAATGTTAACAGAATAGGGTATATAAGTAACTCTGATTATTATACATTAGAGCAATGGCAATCAGCAACTGGTGGTAAAGATATGAATTCGATAAATGCTGATCCAAAATTAAACACAAACTTTACTTTACAATCAAATAGCCCGGCAATAGATGCCGGCGCAACCCTGGGATATACCTGTGATTTTTTTGGTAATCCAGTTCCAAACGGATCTTTTCCTGATATTGGTGCAGTTGAGTATTATGGAATACCCGAGTAAAAAAATATTTATTATATAAAAAATGGTGGCAACGATAGCAATGATTATTTAAGTGACGCCACGGCCCGGGCTACTATTAACAAGGGGCCCGAAATTGTTAAAATGAGTAAATATTCCTTTAACTGTATAAGTATATGAATTTCATACAGAAGGCTGTTTTGTTGTCCCGGGGGAAATGATAATAACCCTGGATCATCTAACCTGCTACGGAAACCCTGGGGGCGTGTTTTTACTGTATACTACATATTTATTCCGTATATTTCACTCTTTTTAATACAAAAAACAGGTTAAGCAATAAGCTTGGGCGGCTCACTTTTGATGAATATTATTGCTATACTTTTAGTGAATATTAACAATACTTTCTTATATTCAAAATCTAAATAAAACCATAAACAATCATGAAAAAATTACAATCTATATTATTGTTTATAATATTCATATTGCCATATACAGGTACTGCTCAAAATTACTTTATACAGGACAGATGTATCCCCTGCGAAAAGCTTACCGGACTAAGGCTTCCTGATGTTAAAATTACAGAAGCAGAGATCGTGGCAGGTAAGACGGTTTATTGCAAAGTACTGGGAGTAATAGGAAAGGAGATCAATTTCGAAATACTTCTTCCGGATAACTGGAATGGTATTTACCTTATGGGCGGCGGAGGCGGATTTGTCGGGGCAATACAGAATGCTGCCCGGTCTTCTGTTGAAAGCGGCTATGCAACATCCGGCACTGATACAGGTCATAATACAGAAATATCGCCCGGGGCCGGATGGGCACTTGACAACATGGAACGACAGCTTAACTTCGGGCATCTGGCTGTACACAGGACCGCAGAAGTATCAAAGGCAATTATTGCAAACTATTACGGAAACTACCCGAAATATTCATATTTTATCGGATGTTCAAGAGGAGGAGGTCAGGCTATGATGGAAGCTCAGCGCTATCCTGAGGATTTTGACGGGATTGTTGCAGCTGCACCTGCTTTTAACTGGCCTGCCTTTGCTGCTAAATTTATACAGAATACCAGGGCAGCTTTCCCGGAAAAACTGACTGAGCCGCTTTTTATGCCTGAACATATCCGGATTCTCCAGAATGCTGTTCTTGAGCAATGTGATCAGATTGATGGTGTAAAAGACAGTATTATAAATAATCCCGGAAACTGTAACTTTGATTTCAGGGCTCTTCCGGGATGCATGAATGACAATCCTGAGAAAGATTGTTTTACCGAAGGTCAGATCGCAGCACTAAAAAATATATATGATGGCATCAATCTTGGAAATGGTATTTCATACCCTGGTTTTCCCTTTGGCGGAGAAGCCGAAACAGGAGGCTGGACAAGCTGGATAACGGGCAGCGGAACGGAAATGCAAAGACAGGGTTATCCGACTTCACATGCATATTTCGGGATTGAGGTTTTCAAATACCTTATTCTGCAGGATCCTGACTGGAATTATACTGAAAATGATTCCAGGGCGTATGAAAGAGAAATAAAATATGCATCGGCATATCTTGATGCCACATCCACAGACTACAGCAAATTCAGGAACCGGAATGGAAAAATAATTTTATGGCATGGCTGGAACGATCCGGCCCTTTCTGCATATGCAACGATTGACCATTTCAATGCAGTAAAGGACATAGATCCGGAGATTGATAATTATATGAGACTTTACCTTCTTCCGGGTGTTCTTCACTGCGGGGGAGGAAAAGGGCCCTCAGAGACAGACTGGCTTACCCTGATCCGTGACTGGGTGGAAAAAGATATTGCCCCGGGGAAAATTATCGTCAAAAAAAGTGTTAAAGGCAAGGAACTGATGTCAAGGCCGGTTTTCCCATATCCCGCAGAAGCCGTTTATGACGGTAAAGGCGATCCTGATAAGGAGAGCAGTTATATAATGAAGCATTGAAGCTGTTTGCAGGGTGAATCTTATCTCACAGAAAGATTATGACAGCTTTGCCGGGAATAACTGTTGTTATCACCAAGCCAAAATAATTACGGTTTCCAGCCTGAGCAGAAACAGTTAACTTAAATTATTTTTCGAATGATTAAAGGTTTAACAGTTTTCCGTAAGAAACTGTTATACCTTTTATTACTGCCGAACTTAGGCCCTGATGTTCCATTTCATTCAATCC
>CAZLXM010000136.1:0-7067 GCA_964563105.1 uncultured Bacteroidaceae bacterium | reverse complement strand
CCAGCCGATTAATGCCTGAATATCTTTTTCGTGAAATAATCCGCGAGTGTCAGGTGGTATGTTAAGAATCAGGTTGGCCCCCCTTCCAACCGATTCAAGATAAATTTTGAACAGATTTTCAGGGCTACGCACTTTATCATCTTCCGATGAATGATAAAACCAGCCGGGACGAATCGATACATCAACTTCAGCAGGTACCCAGTCTGTTCCATTGATTGATCCTTCATTCAATAATTTATTGATATGCAATTTCCCGGGCCATAGCGTATCAGTGCTTATCATGTGCCAGTTGGTCAATCCTGCATAACCTTTTTCATTGCCACACCAACGAATGTCCGGGCCAGCGTCGCTGAACATTATGGCGTTGGGATTTAGCTTTCGTACCATTGCGATAGTGGCAGGCCAATCATAATATACAGTGTTGTCAATATTCCTTCTTTCACGGGTACCTCCATAATATCCATCACCGCCATTGGCCCCGTCAAACCATACTTCAAACACGGGCCCGTAGTTTTCGATCAATTCTGCCAGTTGATTCCGATAATAGCTAATATATTCGGGTGTGCCGTATAGAATATTGTTTCTATCCCAGGGAGAAAGATAAATACCGAATAGAATATTGTGCTTGCGACAAGCGTCTGATACTTCCCTTACCACATCACCTTTACCGTCGCGCCAGAGACTATTTTTAACAGAATGTTCAGTGTATTTACCTGGCCACAGACAGAATCCGTCATGATGTTTACATGTAAGCACTAAGCCTTTTAATCCGGCTTCTTTTATTGTTAACACCCATTGTTCAGCATTAAATTCTACAGGATTAAAAATAGAAGGGCTTTCATCACCGTAGCCCCATTCCTTACCCGTAAAAGTATTAATACTGAAATGGACAAAAGCATATTGTTCCAGCTCATGCCATACCATTTGTCGTTCACCCGGAACAGGCATTATAGCTTCCGGCGGACTAACCGAAAGACGGCATGCATTGAACAGCATGCAAAAACAAAAAAATACCGATGTTGCATTTTTCATGGTTTAGTTGTTTGATGACTTACTTTAATTAATGTGAATTCAACATAATAAATTTACATAATTTATTAGTCATCAATAAAATAATTTTAAATACACAGCTATATATTAAAAAGATCCCCCTGATCAACCAGCTATTCATCAAATAACAAAAATGAAATATCCATGAAAAAACTGAATAAGGATTTAATTGCGTTATTCTAATGAAACTTTCAAATAATTTCAGTTCTTTTAGTGAACGATAAAACATGAAAGCTTCATTATTTATTTAATAAGTTCAACGCTCCTTTTTACAAATTTTGTAAGCTCTTCTCCTTTAAGCATATTATTTGACAATAATGCAAGGTCAATTAACTGCTTTACTATTTTATTTTTAGATCCAAAATCATATAGAACATCGGACTTTTTCTTCTCAACTTCGTTTATTTTATTATTAACATTTTCAAGTGCATCTTTCTCTGCCTGAGTGATCTCCTCATCCTTTTTGCCTTTTTGGGCATTCAGTAACTTTTCTTTTTCTTCTGTCAGGGGACTTAATTCATTCTGTAACTTTTCAAGTTTTTGCCCTGTTTTTTTATTTTTATCCTCCAATATTCTCTGAACCAGAGGGTGTTTTGTATTTACTATTATATTGTAATGATCAGGCAAATTTCCATAAAATCCCACACCTCCGCCTAATACAGACATATCTTTCATTCTCCTCATGAATTCCGATTGGGTAATGGTAACTGGAAATAAGTCTTCCGCCAATGCTTCAAAACCAACAGTAAACTTTGATTTGTCTGATAATTGACTTTCAAAAACTTTTGACAGATCTGTTTTTTCACTTTCAGCAATATCATCTTTGATCTCATCTTCTTTCAGGATCAATCTTTCAACTATATCAGCATCAACACGTGAAAACCCCGAATCTTTAAACTTATGTTCAATATGATTAATAAAATGAGTGTCTAATTGTCCATCCATTAAGAGAACATCGTATCCTTTTGACTTTGCTGATTCAATGAATCCATGCTGGACATCTTTATCAGTTGTATATAAGTAGATTAATTTTTTATTTTTATCGGTTTGATTTGCTTTAATTAACTTTTCATATTCATCAAATGTAAAATATTTACCATCAACATTTTTCAGAAGAGAAAATTTTTCTGCCCTGTCATAAAATTTTTCTTCCGTGATCATTCCATAGGTTATAAATAACTTTAAATCATCCCACTTTTTTTCGAATTGTTCACGATCATTTTTGAAAATTTCTTCAAGCCTGTCCGCAACTTTTTTAGTGATATGGGAGGATATTTTTTTCACATTTGAATCACTTTGCAGATAACTCCTTGATACATTAAGCGGTATATCCGGAGAATCGAGTACTCCGTGAAGCAATGTAAGAAATTCAGGAACTATACCTTCTACCGAATCAGTTACAAATACCTGATTTGAGTATAGTTGAATTTTATTTTTTTGAATTTCAAAGTTCGATTTAATTTTAGGAAAGTATAATACTCCTGTCAAATTAAATGGATAATCAACATTAAGATGGATATTAAACAGAGGTTCCTCTGAAACCGGATAAAGTTCTCTGTAAAAATTCAAATAATCCTCATCTTTTAAATCAGCAGGTTTTTTTGTCCATAAGGGATTGGTATTGTTTATAATTCTGTCCTTATCTGTATCCGTTTCTTTACCATCTTTCCAATCCTTTATTTTTCCGAAAGCAATTTCAACAGGTAAAAATTTACAGTATTTGTTCAGAATTTCATAAATACGGTCTTCATTCAGAAATTCTTCCGATTCATTATCAATATGCAATATGATGTCAGTCCCCCTGTCTGTTTTATCACTTTTTTCCAAAGTATATTCAGGTGTCCCGTCACAACTCCATTTTATTGCTTCCTCATCTGTTTTATATGATTTACTTATAATTTCAACTTTCTTCGCAACCATAAAAGCGGAATAAAAGCCGAGGCCAAAATGTCCTATTATATTATTTCCATAACTTTTATATTTTTCCAGGAATTCTTCAGCACTTGAAAGTGCAATTTCATTGATATATTTGTCAATTTCTCCGGCTGACATGCCGATCCCCCTGTCTTTTACCTTAAGTAATTTTTTCTTTTTATCGATTTCTATTTTTATGGTTAGATCACCAAAATCTCCCTGAAATTCTCCTGCAGAAGAAAGAGCTTTTAATTTTTGTGTAGCATCAACACTATTGGAAACAAGCTCACGCAGAAAAATTTCATGATCTGAATAAAGAAATTTTTTGATTATGGGGAAAATATTTTCCGTTGAAACTCCAATTTTTCCTTTCTGCATATGCCAAGTATTTTAAATTTAACATCCGGAACAATATTTTCAAAGCTTATGCCAGCAACATAAATATGACAAATAGGCAGATAGGGGTTAAAAATTAATAGTTTCTGGCATCTATATCATTTTCAAAAATAAAGCTTCCTTTATTGAATTTAATTCCATCATATGAGCCATCAGGAACATAGAAACGATAGAAACCTTTGAAAACAGGTTCAAGAGGGACAAGGTGATCAAAAACAAGTTGTTTGATCCTTGCATCATAACGGAGTGACAAAACAACATTTGAGGAATATTCTAAAATTAATCGTGTTATCTTATCTTTTTCCAACTTTATTTCTCCTCCAAAAACTGGTTTATTATGTTCAAAATGTAATATTTCAATACATTTTTTATGAGAGAATTCATTGTTAAAATCGAAGCCTGTTAACGCATACCATGTTTTTTTACGATAAGTAAAGGTTGAAATCGAATAATATAAAGATCCATACCAGTTTTCAGGTGTCAATAAAAGTTTTTCAGGATTTTTTAGTGATTTTGATTTATCTGTTAAAGGGAAGATTAAAATTTTATCCTTCTTTTTCTTTCCACTGATACGATATTGTAAAATTCCATAATATAAATATTCTTTATTACTTTTTTCAATGTGCCAGGTAAAAAGATTTACCAGCATATCATTTGAGTTGACTTTTCCTATCATTTCCAATTCATGCCATGGATAGAAAAAACTTTCATTATGGATTAAAATGGAAGAGAAAATATCAATTATAGCTGAGTTCAGCGAATCTTTTTCAGCATCTGTAATATCAGTTCTCAGCTGTTCAAAATGCTCACGTAATTTTTTTTCTGATTGGAGAATTGAAAATACATCTATATTTTCCTGGCCATAAATCCAGGGTGTAACAAATAAAAAAAATATAATATATCGCATTATTAATTAGTTGGATTATTTCAGATTTTAATCGACTTCATGGCAGGCCTCTTCAATTGCCTTTATCAATAAGTTACATGCATTTTCTATTTCCTTTGTTGTAATTATCAGCGGAGGGGAAATTCTTATTGAAGTATCACAAAAAAGAAACCAGTCTGTCAGAATACCCGTATCCAGAGCTTTTTTCACAGTTTTATGCCTGAGCTCTGAAGAGCCTAATTCCACGGCTAATAAAAGGCCTTTTCCTCTTATTTCTTTAATTGCCGGATGTGCCAAATATTTGCGAAAATATTTTTCTTTATCTAAAACTGATTTATGGAGATTTTCATTAATTATTGTTCTGAGGGATGCAATTCCGGCTGCACAGGAGACAGGATGCCCGCCAAAAGTTGTTATATGTCCCAGGGGAGGGTCATAGCTCAGGCATTTCATCAATTCCTTGCGTGATATAAATGCCCCAAGGGGCATTCCGCCACCAAGGCTTTTTGCGAGAACAATGATGTCAGGTACAACAGAATAGTCTTGAAAAGAAAAAAGAGACCCGGTCCTTCCAAAACCAGTTTGAATTTCATCAAAAATAAGCAGTGCACCTGTTTCCCTGCATCTGTTACGTAAAAGAAGCAGAAAATCTTTTTCCGGTAATATCACTCCGGCCTCGGCCTGTATTGGTTCGGCAACAACACAAGCTGTCTCTTCTGTAATAAGGGAAAGATCATTAACAGAATTGAAAACGATTTGTTTTGTTGCAGGGATTAACGGGAAAAATCCTTTTTTATAAGTATTACTTCCCATAATACTTAGGGAACCTAAAGTACTACCATGATATGCATTTTTAAAAGAAATGATTTCATATCTTCCCGTGGCCTTTCTTGCGAGTTTTATTGCACCCTCAATTGCCTCAGAACCACTATTTAAAAAATAAATATTTTCAAAGCCTGTACCCAGAACGGAGGAAAGGAGTTTTGCATATTCTACCTGTGTTGACTGGATAAATTCGCCATACACCATAATATGCATATGCCGGTCAGATTGATCTTTAACGGCTTTAACAATGGCCGGATGATTGTGTCCCAATGAGGAAACTGAAACACCGGCAATCAGATCAATAATTTTTTCACCTGAAGGGCGGTATAAATAAATTCCATTTGCATGGTCAATTTCGACCATCATCGGATCAGGAGAAGTTTGAGCAATATTGTTAAGAAAAAGTTGTCGGTTGGATATCATAATTAAAAAAGAGAGGGAGCTTATTTCACAATTATATTAATATCCTTCATTAATTTTTCTTTATATGATTTGCCTATAGGAATGATTCTATTACCTTCTTCGGTTTTGATAATTACATTATTATCTTCTATAACATAAATACTGCTTGTATTAACAATATATGAACGATGGACCCTGATAAATTTATTTCCCGGAAGTTTCTGTTCCACAGCTTTCATCGTAAAATGGATAGTATATTTTTCTTTGAAAGTATTAAAAACCACGTAATTTTCAAGAGCCTCGACCCAAAGTATATCATCATAATTAAGCCTTACAAGATAGGAATTTTTCTTAATGAAAATTTCTTCTTTTCCTATGAGGTTCATCTTATCCTTTTCAAATCTGCTTATTACTTTATCAATGGCTTTCAGGAATCTGGGATAATTTACCGGTTTCAGAAGATAGTCCGTAACATCATACTCAAATGCATTCAGAGCATATTTATCTTTTGAGGAGACGATAATAATCTGCATCGGACTTTTCATTAAATTCATAAAATCAATCCCGCTCATTTCCGGCATTTCAATATCAAGAAAAATTAGATGGGTTTCAATTTCCCGTTTTAAAAAATTAATCGCTTCAACCGGATCTTCAAATGAATGTTGTAATTTGAGCCCTTCTGTTTTTTTTATAAATTCTTCAATTATTTTTCTTGATAGCTTATCGTCATCAATGATTATACAATTCATTTTTATGGCGAAATAAATACTGATTAATAAAAACTTTTGTCAAAGATATTTATTTGTTTATCAAAGATAATAATAAACTCGTAAAAAATTAAACAGATTTCAAATAATATTTAATTGGAAGAGAATTTTAAAAAAGGAAGATATAAAAATGAGATGTAAGCAAGTGAAAGACAGGAGTATATGTTTTGAGGCGCTTTCTTTTTATTATTATTAACTAATTATATCTTTAATGATATATTTTATGTTAAAATAAAAGAATAAGGGTGCCATTATAAATGGCACCCTTTTTTCCACTAGTGAGATATCTTTAATTTACTGCATCTGCTAATTCACTGCCAGCCTTAAACTTAACAACATTTTTAGCTTTAATAGTAATGGGTTTTCCAGTTTGGGGATTTCTTCCTGTTCTGGAATTCCTTTTAGATACAGAAAATGAGCCAAAACCTACCAAAGCAACGCGATCACCTTGTTTCAAAGCAGCGGTAGTAGTTTCAACAAAAGCATCAAGAGCTTTTTTGGCATCGGCTTTTGTAAGATTAGCACTAGCAGCAATTGCATCAATTAATTGAGCTTTGTTCATAATAAAAACTTTTAAGGATTAGTAATCATAAAGTGTCAAAGTTCTGTACAAATATAGGGCATTTCTGATGTATAGCAAATTTAAGGATAAAAAAAAAGTAATTTATCTTATAAAACAGAGCTTTTTAGACCTCTTTAAGTTCTTTAAACGCAATTTTTATGGTTTAAGTATAAAAAATATATTATTTTTGCGCCTGGAGGAATGGCAGAGCGGTCGAATGCGGCGGTCTTGAAAACCGTTGTCCGCCTATCGGTGGACCGGGGGT
>CAZLXM010000135.1:0-7265 GCA_964563105.1 uncultured Bacteroidaceae bacterium | reverse complement strand
TGTTACCAGTTTGCCAAATACAGCCAATACAACCGCAGGAACAATATCTGAGAAGGAAGTGGAAAAGCCTCCGCCAACAATAAACACATCCATACTATCGCACATATCCCTTATCCCTTTGATCATTAAGTTGATTCTTTCCTGACTGGTCATTACTTTACAATTTCCACAAGTACATTTGCCTGAAAATCCACATGGGCCAACAATAACTTCCTGATCAAGAGGTCTGGTACCAATGAAATCTAAAAGGAAAAAAGGTCTTCCCCCCATTGCAACAACATCACGTATAGCACCTCCGGCTCCTGTAGCTGCCGCATCATATGGCCGGGGAACACTGGGTGAGCAGTGGCTTTCCATTTTAGCCACAACAAAACCTTCCATGCCCGGAATTTGGCCTACAGCTGCATCATCATTTTTTTCAGGCCCGATTAATAAAGCACCGGGCCAGGCCTTCTCAACTTTGCGGTTTAAATCCTGAAAGCTTTTAAAATCTATTGCTTTATCTATATTATGATGCAAATGAATAAATAATCCATGGGTCAAAGCTTTTTCAATAGTATTCATAATTACCTCCTTTTTGTTTTAAAAGTACTTATTTTTTTTCTCCCGTCAAATGAATAATTTAAATTATCCATTTAGTTTTTTATAACAAAACGTTCAAAAATTATAATAATTTTGCAAAAATATAATTTAAATCTACAGGAACATGGCCTTCAACATACGTAACCGTAATTTTTTAAAGCTATTAGATTTCACACCGCAAGAAATCAAATACTTACTGAATCTTGCTGTTGAATTAAAAAAAGCAAAATGTGCAGGAACTGAAAAACGCAGACTGGAGGGTAAAAATATAGCACTGATATTTGAAAAAACATCTACAAGGACTCGATGTTCTTTTGAGGTTGCAGCTTTTGACCAGGGGGCACATGTTTCCTATCTGGGAACTTCCGGAACACAGATTGGTGCTAAAGAATCAATGAAGGATACTGCACGTGTACTGGGACGTTTTTATGATGCAATAGTTTATAGGGGTTACGGACAATCAATTGTTGAAGAATTAGCTAAATATTCCGGCGTTCCTGTTTGGAATGCTTTAACCGATGAATTCCATCCGACTCAGGTTTTAGCCGACTTGATGACAATGATGGAGTTTTCTTATAAACCATTAAATCAAATTAGCCTGGCATATCTTGGCGATGCCCGTAATAATATGTGCAATTCCCTAATGACAGGAGCCGCAAAAATGGGCATGGATTTTAGGGCTGTAGCCCCAAAAAAAGTACAACCTTCAAAAGAATTAGTTGACATGTGCCTATATATTGCTAAAGAAACCGGTGCCAGGATCACTGTTACCGATAAGCTTGCCAGCGGCGTACAGGATGTTGACTTTCTTTATACTGACGTATGGGTATCTATGGGTGAACCTGAAAAGGTTTGGGATGAAAGGATACGCCTTCTGAAACCATATCAGGTGAACTTTGATGTATTAAAGCTCACAGCTAATCCAAAAGTAAAATTCCTGCATTGCCTTCCTGCTTTTCATAATAGAGAAACAACCATAGGTGAGGAAATTTATCAAAAGTTTGGAATTAATGCTATGGAAGTCACAGAAGAAGTGTTTGAATCAGAACATTCCCTGGTCTTTGATCAGGCTGATAACCGGCTGCATACAATTAAATCTGTAATGGTTGCAACTTTGGGGAGCTGATTGAAGTAATTATCTGCCGGCAAAATTCATTAAATAAACTTCAGTATCCTAAAAAGAAAAGGCAATTTGAATGCTAAAATGACTTTTCCATTTTTTAACTAATAAGAAGTTCCCTGATAAAATAAAAAGCGATTAAAACTGAAACAATTAATTTAAGCAATACACCTGTCAGAAAGCCAAAAAAACTTCCAAGGCCTGCTTTGAATGAAGCTTTTTTATTCTTTCCGGCAATAAGTTCACCAATAACAGCACCTAAAAAAGGACCGATAATAATTCCTGCCGGAGAAAAAAATAAACCTGCAATAACTCCTAACCCTGCGCCTAACATACCAGCTTTTGAACCTCCAAATTTTTTAGTTCCCCATACAGGTACCAAATAATCCACTACAGTTACAATTATCACAATAAATGCGAAGATCCATAATAAATTATCATAAGCCTCAGCTCTGTGTTGCTCAACAAATGCCGTGTATCTTAAAATGAACAAAGCCGCAAAACCAACAGGGGGACCGGGTAATATTGGAAGTATTGATCCTATTAAGGCCAGAACAATAAATATAAGCCCAACGATCAAAATTATAATATCTGCCATGTTTTATAAGCTATTCTAACATTGGAAGATTAACTAATTTTCCTGCCTGGTATAGTGTAGCCCTTTCTTCAAAAAATACAGCATCTCCTTTCATTATCTTAAATACAGCTATGTCGGGAATACGATAAATAAACTGATTCTTGCTTTGAGTATCTTCTGCAGTCTTTAATTGCTGTAAACTGGATATCTTTCGGGCCGGAGTGATATGCAATGTAATAGCTTCCCCTTTATACTTTGCAAATTCTTTTAGCCCCTGGGCACTTATCAAATTTATAAGATTGAATTGTTGTGTATTGCCATTTGGAAGAATAAAAACCGATGCTCTAAAAGCCTGTTTTATTTTTTTTCCTGTGAATAGCTCCAGATAACTTTGTTCAAGTTTATTTAATTCATTTATGGCAAATTGAAGGGCTTCCCCTCCAGGAAATGAATCAATTTCACCGGATAAAAGATCAAATCTGGCTTCTCTTAGATTTAGAATAAACCCTGCTGCTTCTTCTGCTTTTTGTTCAATTGTTTTTGCAGTTCTCTGTCTCCGGGGTATAGGGACCTGAATAAAAGAAGTATCAGTAATAATAGTTTTATACAAAGTATCAGTTATCTCCCTGAAATAGTCTGTAAGGGAAAGATCAGTGAAATAAGGTGGTTTAATTATTGATGGATAATTTGTCAATTCTGATTTATGATCTGTTGTCCACTTTAACGGATCAATGACTAATCCCTGATTAGTGAGAGTGATAAAATTACTGAAATCAGGTTTTCCGCTTAAAAGATTTACAGTGAAATAATTTGCTGAATCAGGTTCAGTCAAATATTTTAATTTCACTGGTCCCAATTCCCAATTTTCATAAGTCTCTTCAATTATATTGGAAATTCCCAGGTACGAAGGGGCAAAATTATAATATGGCCCGGGGATATAAGTTTCTTTAATGATTGTTAATTCCAGATGGAGCACTGTTTGCGGCAATACATAGACAAAACTGCTAAGGGCTTTGCCCTGTTCTTCGCCAGGCCTGCTTACCATGAATTCATTCTGGATACTGCAGGCAGTGATCATAATGATTATAAAAAATATAACAAATTGTTTTTTCATACTTATTATTGTTTGATTTTTAAAAATGCCTTTCCTAATTTATTAATTATATCTGAAGCTGTCATTGATTCTTCTCCTTTTCTTTCCTTTGCCATATCGCCGGCTAAACCATGAAGAAAAACAGCAGATTTGGCAGCGTCAGCAGGAGAATAAGACTGTGCTAAAAAAGAAACTATTAAACCTGTGAGAACATCACCGCTCCCTCCGCTTGCCATTCCCGGATTACCGGTAGTATTGAAACAGGTTGTTTTATCCGGGCTTGTAATTATTGTATGATAACCCTTAAGAACAACAAATACTTTATATTCGCAACTGAAATCAAGTTGCTTTAAATATCTTTCATACATTGATGTTGAAGGTCCGCATAAGCGATCAAATTCTCCGGGATGAGGAGTTAGAATTGAATCAGGCGGGAGGGACTTCAACCAGTCTTTATTATTAGCAAGAATATTCAAAGCATCAGCATCAATAACCAGAGGGCTGTTAATATTATTAAGTAGTTTTTTAAAGGCCCTAGCAGTTTCCTGCATACAACCCATACCTGGCCCGATTCCAACAGCATTAAATTTGAGTGTTTCATTAAAAGCACTGAAATAATTAACAGAATGATCAGTATTAATAAGTGCTTCAGGGACAGAGATCTGCATTATCTCATATCCACATTGGGGAACATGCATTGTAAGCAAACCAACTCCTCCATGAATGCATGCACGGGCACATAAAATTGCAGCTCCCATCATACCATAACTTCCTGCTATTATTAAAGCATGCCCATAAGTGCCTTTATGCGTGAATTTTTGTCTGGGCTTTATAATATTTTTAATATCAATTGATTCCAGGGTATTATAAGGAGTGTTGCTAATCCTTAGCGCTTCAGGATGCAGGCCGATATCAAGAATTTCCCAATTTCCTGTAAAACATGCGTTCTCTGCAAAAAAGAAAGAAAGGAAAGGAAATTGAAAAGTTAAAGTATAGTCAGCCTTAATAATATTTTCCTTAATATTGTCACGGTTATCTTCTCCAAATAAACCTGATGGAATATCGATAGAAATGACATAAGAATCACTGTCATTTATGTGTTTTATGATTTTTTCAGCTAAACCCTCTACAGGCCTGGTTAATCCCGAACCAAAAATTCCGTCAATTATAATATCTTTCTTACTTAAAACAGGGAGCTCTGATTGAATATTAATTTCGTTAACAATATCCGATGAAATTTCTTTAAGCCTTTCCAGATTTATCTTACAATCTGTTGAAATACGTTTGGAAATATCAGGAAAAAAAGTTCTTACCTTATATTTATTTTCTATAAGAAGCCGGGCTACAGCTAATGCATCCCCTCCATTATTGCCGGGGCCGGCAAAAATATTTATAACTGAAGAAGTGTCAATATTTTTCAATAACCATGTTGTAAGAGCCTTTGCTGCCCTTTCCATTAAATCAATGGATTTTATGGGCTCCTTTGCAATGGTGTATGAATCAATGTCTTTTACTTGAGCAGAAGTAAAAACCTTCATTTTTTTCATGCTAATATACAAAGAAAAGTTCCATTTTATATTATCTTTTGTATGAGAATTAGATTACATGAAAGCAATGAGCTGCACTGCTAATAAAATATTGTTTAATTTTAGACTTTTTATCAGATAATTTTACTCATATAATATTATGGATAATTTATTCAATTTACGTGGTAAAACAGCATTGATCACCGGCTCCTCGGATGGCCTTGGATTAATAATGGCAAAAGGTTTTCTTGAATCCGGTGTAAATGTCATCCTTAACGGGCGTAATTCCGAAAAGCTCCAAAATGTAGTTGAGATGTTGAAAAATGAAGGATTTTCAGTTGAAGGGATAGCCTTTGATGTATCTGATCAGGCTCAGGTTATTTCAGCATTGGAAGAAATAGAAAAAAAATTTCCGGCTATTGATATTCTTGTAAATAATGCAGGCGTACAAAAACGTGCCCCTCTTGAAGAATTTAAGATTGAAGACTGGGATAATATTTTGGACATTAATCTTAAAGGAGCTTTTATTGTAGGTCAGGCTGTAGCTGGAAAAATGATGAGGCAGGGTGGAGGGAAAATTATAAATATTTGTTCATTACAGAGCGAACTTGCAAGGCCCACAATAGCACCTTATGCTGCCTCCAAAGGCGGACTCAGGATGCTTACAAAAGCAATGGCCACTGAATGGGCAAAATATAATATTCAGGTTAATGGAATTGCACCAGGATATTTTAAAACAGAAATGACAAAAGCATTATATGAAAATGCTGAATTCAGTGAATGGTTGCATAAGCGAACACCTGCAATGAGATGGGGAGAAGCTGAAGAATTGACGGGCACCTTGATTTATTTGGCTTCTAATGCATCATCATTTGTTAATGGGCAGATAATTTTTGTAGATGGAGGTATTACTGCCTGTATTTAAAATTCCGGATTCTCCGTTTCCTCACCTTCTCTGATTGGTATCCTTTCAAAACCAGGTTTATTTTTAAAAGTAAAATTTTCATTTATTACATTAAAGTCAGGTGTATAACGAACAATTTTAAGAGAAGTATTCTCAAATCCTGACCAGGGCGAAATCTTTTTAAAATGGAATGGATTCATCAATGAGTTGTAATTTATTTGTTCGGCATATAAAAAGAAGGTTCTCCCATAATCATTTAAAGCTTTTATAAAATGCCAGGTAAGATCATAAGCTAAAAAAGCATAATTTCCTCCTTTTCTGGTCAGGGAAACAGGCTCTAATCCAAATTCCTTTTTCGATTTATCCAGATAATTTTTAATTACGGGATCATTATAATTAAAATAGTAGGAAGTTAAATATCGAAGATTCAGAGCATGTAAATAAAGTAAGTCAACATTTTGAAATACAGACCATTGCGGCAAGCCGAAAAGTTCAATGTTGAAATTTTTTAATTGAAAAAACAATTGTGTTACAGCAACATAAACAAATGCTTCATCCGAGCTGGGCACTATTACCATGTTTTTTTTGTCCGCCGATAAGGCAGATGAAATCAATACTGAAAGATCATCTTTAACAGCCGTATCATATAATACTTCCTTTATATCAGCGACCCTTTGTGGGACCTGTTCGTTAAATTCTTTTATTAATCTTGATCTGAGATAATTAGCCCATTCAGGTTCATTATTACTATTTGTATGGAGAATAATAATCCTGCAGTCGTCATATTGAGCCATATATTCAGCAACGGCATTCAATTCAGTAAAAGTAGATGTATTTAGCTGGAACAGATAGGGATTATTGCCAAGGAGCGTCTCAGAGTTTAGTAAAGGAATAATGAGAGGTATTCTTTTTTTCATTGAAAATTCAGATACAATTTCAGCATTATTTAAAAAGAAAGGCCCAAAAATCATATCAATATTATCAAGTTCCCCTGAAGAAATAATCGACCGCATTCTCAGTGGACTCCTTTGAGTATCAAATACCTTAAGGTTAACTGAGATGCCATTTTTCTTTAATGAATCCAAAGCAAGTAAACTTCCACTTAAAAAATCAAGATAATTAGCAGAAGACGGTTTTTGATTCATGCTTTTTTGTGAATAAACTTTAGTGCCGGCAGATGTTTCTGTTGTTACTGTGCTTTCCTCTTTTAATGAATCAGGAACATCCACATAATTAAAAGGTAAGAGTAAAGCAACATCTATTATATCTTTAAATTCTGATTCAGGAATATTATCATAAAAGGTCAGGGTATCAGTTACTGTTGTATCTTCTAGAACAGAAAGTGTATCAGGAAGGGTTGTAATGTCAATTTCTTTTGTCCGGGGTTTTTCCGGTACAATCATAACGGGCTCTGTTCCTCTTTCTTCTTTTTTATATCGGGGAATATTTAAGATACTTCCGGT
>CAZLXM010000134.1:0-7473 GCA_964563105.1 uncultured Bacteroidaceae bacterium | reverse complement strand
AAATATTTTCATTTTCTTGTTGTAAACGATAGTACATGGAGGTTTCATCAGAAAAGAATTTAGTTACATTGTTGTTAAATACACCGTTCTGATGGAATCTCCAAATATTTTTATTTTCTTGTTTTGAATGATAGTACGTGGAGAATTCATCAGAAAATAATTTTGTTATTTTACAGTAATTTAATATATTGACCTAAAGCAGTATACCTTTTATTTTCAAAGATAATATTTTTAATAATATTTATATTTAGCATATTCAATATTTCCGGCTATAATAAAAGTCGAAAAAGAAATTGAAATATCTAAACTAAAGATTTTCCCTGTAATCTTTTCTCTTCGTAAACAGTGTTATATGCATGTTTTATTATCTGCCGGATTTTAGGTCATTCAATAATGAAAGTGCCCGTTCTGCAAGTACTTCACCGGATCCCTGGGCAATGATTGAACTTACAGGTTCATAGTTTCCTTCAATATATGCTTTACTGTCCGGGACATATCCGATCGATCCGTTTGCCAGTTCAACAACCAGGGTATATGGATAAGGAGAGCGGCTTTTTATATACATTCCTATTTCAGTGAAAATTTCTCCTGGCAAACTAACTATGGCACATTCTTCCCCCAGTGCGATTACCTGTATTTCTGCTTCTACCGGTTTACCCTTTCTTTCAAGAACCTCAACTACTTTATAAGCATTTACAATTTCCAGGAATGTTGGTTTGCTGGATTTTCCGGTTCCGGAGATTATTTCTTTGGCCCCCGGAAGTTCATCGATAGTGACATCAGGCAGCTTCAGCTCAACAATTTCACGTTTTGCAGATATATTCCCAATATTTAAGGGTTTTAATCTGCTATATATTTTTAAGACTTCTCCCGAAAGAACTGTACCAATACGTTGAGCTTCGCCATGTCCGCTTTGAGATTCCTTTGTTTTTACATTAATATGATTAATGTTTCCGGCACAACCCTGTCCAAATAAAGTTACCATATCTTCACCTTTAATTTTCCCAAGGATAGTGGACAGGGTGTATGGCATATCAGCAGAGATCTCGGTTCCGCCAACATTATCCAAATGCACTGCAAAATTAACATAGGTTGTCAGAGGTTTTCCTTCTGAATTTTCAGCATAAAGCACAAGTACTTCCGGATCAATAGGCCCGGCCGGTTTAATGATTTTGGGGTTCAATTTTCCGGGATTCCAGCCTACAGTTCCATCCGTCATAAAAAATCTCCTGTTAAAACTGATTGATTCTTCATGGCCTTGTCCTATCATTAATTTTGCATCTGAAAGAGAGGCATTAGCCAATACAGCACTTTCAGCTATTAATCCGGGGAGTTCTGAAAGATACCTGATATAAGCTTCATTCTGAAGATTTTTGTAAAGATCAATATTTTCCGGCATAACAGGCCCGGTATGTGAATGAGTTGCACTAATCATAATATGATCAGTACTTATTCCTGTACTTTTTTTAATAAGCGCCCTTGCCGCCGATACAATCTCTTCCGGCACACATATAAGATCACAGGAAATTACGACAGCTTTGTTTCCATCTTTTTCAAATACAATAGCTTTTGCAAAGAGATCATCATGGACACCATCAGCTCCCCGGTCATAATAATATCCTGCCAGAGGGGCTCCGGTGGGAGGGGTGATTTTTACTGCTGATGAACCTGTTTTTAAATCACCTGCAAGAGTATTTAATGAAAAGAAAATAATTGAGAGGAAACATGCGAGTTTTAAAACGATATCATTCTTTTTCATAACATGTTGTTTTACTTTAATTTATTCAAACAGAGATTGGAAGAAAAACTGTTCTGTTCTTTAATTAGCTGTATCCTAATCAAATAAATATAAAAGTGTTATTTTATATTTTGCATAAACAAACATACTGATAATTTTTCATTGGAGCTTTACATTTTTTAATAATCAGGAGAGTCTTATTGTTAATCTTTATTTTATATTTTTGCACTTTTTGCAAAATTGGATAAAGATTTAACAGTAACATACAGGAGAATATTTGTATTTTGGGGTCCTCTGGCGGTTACATGGCTTATGATGGCCCTTGAACAGCCTGTTCTAATAGCTTTTGTTGCCCGCCTTCAGGATGCAAAGGTTAACCTTGCTGCTTTCGGTCTGGCAGGTGCTTTTGCAATGATTGTTGAGTCTCCCATCATAATGCTCCTGAGTGCATCAACTGCCCTTGTCACCGGTGCGGCTTCATATCGTAAACTCAAGAAGTTTGCCGACATACTAAATATTTCAATAACCCTTATACAGATGATCATACTTATCCCTCCTGTTTTCAGGTTTTTGGTCATTGATATTATGACTATCAGGGAGGATGTTGCAAGTCTTGCGCATACCGGTTTGCTCATTTTGTTGCCTTGGGCTGCATCTATTGGATACAGGCGATTCTATCAGGGTATATTGATAAGGAGTAATCATACCAGGCGGGTTACTTATGGAACTATGGTCAGGTTGGTAGTTATTCTTGTGGTCGGGTTTCTTTTGTTTTCTCTGGGTATTAAGGGGGCTTACGTTGGTGCCGGGGCCATGTCTTCGGCAGTCTTTTTCGAAGCGGTGGCCACCCGACTGATGGCAACCGGCTCTATTAAGACTTTGTTGAGTAAGGTTGATAATGGTGATGATCTTAGTTATGGTACGATAATAAAATTTTATTATCCTCTTGCCCTTACTTCTCTCTTATCGCTTGGAGTTCATCCTTTTGTTGCTTTTTTCCTGGGGCGCAGCTATATGGCGCTTGAATCGCTTGCCGTTTTACCCGTTGTTAATTCTTTGATATTTATTTTCAGGAGTCCCGGACTATCATATCAGGAAGCTACTATTGCCCTTATTGGTGACCAGAAACAGCATTACCCGATATTGAGGAGCTTTGCTGTGTACATGGGCATAGTGGTTACAATTCTGATCTCACTGCTGGCTGTTACCCCCCTGGCTGATATATGGTTTATACATGTTTCCGGCTTAAGCAGGGAGCTGGCCGACATAGCCTCTCTCCCGCTACAGATAATGATTGCCTTGCCGGTGTTTACCGTAATGCTGAATTTCCAGAGGGCATTGTTAATTGTTAACGGTACTACCGGGCCAATATCAGTTGCTACCGCAATAGAGCTTCTTGCAATAGTAAGCCTGCTATTAATTGGGGTAGTATTCCTGAAGTTGATAGGTGTTGTGGCTGCTGCAATAGCCCTCAGTCTTGGAAAGGGTTTGTCGAATATCTATCTGGCGCCGAACAGGGCCCGTGTAGTGAATAGTTGGTACTGATCTTTTTAAATGTGGGGCCAGGTTTTCATGTGTATTGTCCACATTTATCTACAATAATTTTAATGATTAAAATTGTACCCGAAACAGCTGCTTAAAGTATATGCCATCCGTGTTCATTTTTTTCTTTTTTTTATCTGCTTCTCCCTTCTTTAATATATTTTTTAATTAGGGCATGCATTTCCTTTACTATATCAGGATGATTTTCTGATAAATCGTTGATTTCTTTTAAATCGTTTGCGAGATCAAAAAGACTGAATGTTGCCGGAACGGATTCGTCCATTAGCTGGGATGGAGTTTTTGGACCATTTATAATTAGTTTGTAATTTTTTTTCCTTATAGCGAACTGACCATCTACAGAATGATGAATGATAGCTTCATGAAAGGAAGCAGGTCTGTTCCGGCCGGTAAGTGCAGGAAAAAAACTAACTCCATCTTCGGCTGTTTGGTTATTTATCCGGGTTTTAAGCATTTCTGCAAAAGTTGGAAAAATATCATTTAAACAAATAGTAGTATTACATATATCACCTGCTTTAATCATTTCAGGCCATCTTACAAAGAAAGGGACACGGTGCCCGCCTTCAAACAATTGGGTTTTCCATCCCCTGAAAGGGGCATTGGATGAATGCCCGTGAATGTGTACATCTCCTCTTACCCATCTTTTCTGATATCCCCTGGTGCGGTCAACAGGTCCGTTATCGCTGGTGAAAATTACCATGGTATTTTTAGTGATTCCTAATTCATCTAATTTTTCCAGAATTTTTCCTACATGAAAATCAAGTTCCACAACGAAGTCGCCATAAGCTCCGGCTTTACTTTTTCCTATAAATTCACTGTTTGGAATTACCGGATTGTGTGGGCTTGTTAATGGATAATATAAAAAGAATGGTTTTTCCGGATGGGATTTAACTGCCTTTTCAATGAATTCACATGCTTTACGGGAAAAAGCGGGAACCAGGTCTTCCAGATAAATACCTTCTGCTATATTGTTATCATCACGACCATACCATTCACCTCTCTTTTTTCTTATCTCTTCCGATGAATAAACAGGTATAGCAGTAACACGGTTATTTTCGAGGTAAGTTGAGGGATTCATTTCAGCTGAACCGGTCCAGGCAAAGGAATAATCAAAGCCGTAATCATTAATTCCTTTGGTAAACGCTGAACTGAAATCTATGTTTTTATAATCGGAATATAAGGGATCAGTTGCCATTAACTGACGTGCAGATTCATCATGAAGTTTCCAATCAATTCCTAAGTGCCATTTCCCTGCCATTCCGGTGAAGTAGCCTTCCCTCTTCAGCATTTCTGCGACAGTTTCTCTGCCTTCTTCGATGAGTGTGCCTGCATAATGGTATAATACACCTGATGTAAGCCTTGATCTCCAGCAATATCTGCCTGTCATTAAGCTGTATCTGCTGGGTGTGCATACTGCAGAGGATGTATGTGCGTCAGTAAAGATCAAACCTTCATTGGCGAGCTTATTCAGGTTAGGTGTAGGAATAAGACTATTTTTGTTTAGTATTTCAACGTCACCATGTCCGAGATCGTCAGCAAGAATAATTATTATGTTTGGCTTAGAAGTATCTATATCTTTTTTTGTGAAGCAGGAATATTGGGCTAGCATGATACCCAAACCAATAATTTTAAAGTTGTTCATCAGAAAAGGATTTAGTTACATTGTTTTTGTTCAGGTTATTCTGATGGAACCTCCAAACATTTTCATTTCTTTGTTGTGAACGATAAAATATGGAGTTTCACAGGAAAATTTTTAACCGGAAATAAGTTGGAGTAAATATATAAAAAATTAATATCCAAGTAGTATTGGGTATTAACATTTTATATTTTCAAGAATTTGTTAAAATAAAGGAGAAGAATTAGAATTAATCCTTTACACAACGAACGGACCATCCCCAATCTTTAGTGCTGCCAACTTTGAATATTCCGCCACTATTATATTCTATATTACGGGATAATGCCCCTGTTTTGCTGGTTTCAGTAGTAGTCCACCAATAAGCGGTACTTCCGACTCCGCCGAATGTTCCGTTGTTGGAACGGTAACCCCCGGGAAGTGCTGTAAAGTCAGTTTCATTTGTGGCATCTGTATTCGGGATTTTCCAATGCTTTGTTCCCTTTTCTTTTAGCTTCCCTCCGGCAATAAGTAAACCACCTAAATGTTCGGTTAATTCCAGCCATTCATTCTCGCTTGGTAAATGCCAGCCCTTGGGACATACACCCTGTACTCTGCTCGGGTTATCTGTACTGCTTCCCGAACCTGCCATTGCTGCAGACCAATTATATAAAACACCATAAGTTTCATAATTTGAAGTAGCTTTGGCTGTATCTACATTTGTGCCATAATAGCCATTTACATAATAATATGCTTCAGAATTTGAACTTTCATCCGGTTTTGCCACTTTTGGCAAATATCTCAGGTTATTTGTCATCCACACCTGCTTACCTATGGTCACGTATTTGTAAACATTTCCATCCCGGGGATCAGTAAAACTGTCCTCGTTTTCCTCTTCTGTTGTAAAAGACAATATCTTACCATATGCTGTTCCATTATCATTAGAGGCATAAGCACGTATATAATAGGTTGTATTAGAGCTTAAACCGCTTATATTACTAACAAAACTGCCTGTTCCTGTTCCATCACTTGTTTTGGAATCTGATAATGTCGGATTTTGTTCTGTACTCCAGCATACTCCGCGGGCTGTTATTGTTACACCACCATCTGATGTAATATTACCGCCACTTTTAGCAGTAGTTTTGGTTATTTCTGTGATATCTGCAGTTGTCAATGCAGGTATGCCTTCAGCGTTGTTAATATCATCATATTTTTTGCAACTACTTACAAAAACAAAGAATAGGGCCGATATTAATAAGAGATAAATCCGGAATATGTGGTTTTTCATTTTTTATATGCTTTTGATTAAAAGTGTTAAATTATATTTCAGTTAACCCTGAGAATCAATAACACTGTGTCATACAGTATTACGAAGTTATTTTCGATTATGTTACATAAAGAATGAAATAGAAAATGAACTTTGACATATTTCATTAAGAAACAAAAAATAGATCATTTTCTGACGTTTTGCCGGTGGTGTCAGCTTCAGGATAAGTCGAATATGAAAAGCCTTGTTTTTTTATTTATCCTCATCATTCACATTATTATCCAGTCTTTTATTAGATAATCCAATTAAAGCCCTTAAGCATCCATGGAGTAATGCGAGGGGTAAAAGAATAATCCCTCCTAAAAGCATACTTAATTCGTATAATAGTGAGCTGCCTTTGTATGGTTTTCCCTGCAGGCGGGACAAAAATGCACTAAAAGGGATTCCATAGATATTTCCTGCAATCATTATTTGAACTGCTGAAAGAATAATTTGCGCTTTTTTTTCTCCATATTCTTTTACAATTGAATCATAAGCATATTTTTTTGGAAATGCTCTGGAATCTGCAAAATGCTGGGCAAACAAGATAGCTTTAGATTCTTCAGGCTTGACAAAATCACCTCCTCCGCTTAAAAAGCTGCTTATTTCTTCATTACTCATTCCCAGTTGCAAGGCCATTTTTGTGTGCTGATAAGAGCAGGCAGCACAACCATTTACTTCGGTTACAGCTAATTGCAAACGTTCTACAAATTGCTTATCAACTAATTTACTTTTGTTATTTCCGATCAGTTTTGAAATTGCCACTGGAATAAAAGTAAAGGAACGATATAATTCCCATAAACTGAATTTCCGTTTGAATTCATCTCTTAGAGTTACTGATTCTGAAAGGCTTAAATTGTTGCTCATATATATAAATGATTTTTTTGCCCAAAAATAGTGAATAAAATGATCAGGTGGATTTTCAGGAATTTGGGTGTTCAGGTTCATTCAGTGTAATATTTACTGAGATGTTAAAGCATTTAGCAATATGTCTGTTGGTAATTTGTGAGAAAAAATATCTACAGTTACAAATCTTTTAGTGGTGCAATATCTTTTACATTAACACTGTATTGTCATTGGGTATATTGTTTGTTATCGTAATATGCTTATTCTTCATTTAAAAAT
This sequence comes from uncultured Bacteroidaceae bacterium, assembly GCA_964563105.1. Lineage (GTDB taxonomy): Bacteria > Bacteroidota > Bacteroidia > Bacteroidales > CAYVTV01. The sequence continues at coordinate 132 of CAZLXM010000134.1, read as the reverse complement.
TTTTCCCTGATTTCAGCTAGAGCTTCTCCTGTTTCAGTTTTGCAACTGGTCCATCCATTAACAGTATGCCTGTCACTTCTGTTAATGATATTTAAAAGTGTACCACTTTCGATATTCAAAAGTGTACCACTT
>CAZLXM010000133.1:0-7978 GCA_964563105.1 uncultured Bacteroidaceae bacterium | reverse complement strand
ATTTGGGGGTTCCATCAGAACGACGTGAACAACAATAATATAACTCAATTATTTTCTGATGAAACTTTCATGTATATCCGTTCTAAAAAATTGAACGCCTTTTGAGCTTCTATCAGAACAACGTGATTAATATCTATATAACTAAATTATATGCTGTTGAAAGTTCAATCATCCAATTATTAGTAATACACAATTGCAGAATGCCTATAACTTTTCATCCCTTTTTATTAATATTTGCAATCCCAAAAGGAATATGGACCAGAGGAATTTTATCAATATGTTCCAGATGAATTGTCTGGTCATCAAAATACATATGTGGTTTCATAATTTCAAGTATCCGTTTTTTCTCAATACCTCCTAAAAAAAATGCTTCATCAACAGATACTCCCCAACTTTTTAAAGTATTAATAACCCTTTCATGGGAAGGAGCATTCCGGGCCGTTACAATAGAAATTTTTAAAATCCGTGTATAGCTCTCATTTTCTTTGATTTTTTTAGTTTCAAGCTTCTGGAAAAATGAGATCTTTTTAAATAAATCCTGTAAGGGACCGGGATTATGAGGGACTAATGATAATTGTGTTTCGGATTCATGAAATTTATTTAGATCCTTAGTTGATTTATAAATAATTTCAGCAGCATCATCAGCAATAACACCATCAAAATCAAAAGCAATTCTTAGTTCATTATCACTCTCATCATCTGAGATTCTTGTTTCAATTACCCTGCCGGCAGGAAATCCGGCAGATATCGCTTTATTTACATCACCGGAATTTGCAGACAGAAATAATGAAGCATTAAATGCCGGTAAATATTCATAAGGTGATTTTCCCGAGAAAAATGCAGCCCTGCTGATATTTAGCCCATAATCTTTGATCGAACGAAAAACCCGCATACCGGTTTCAGGGCTATTTCTTGAAAGAAGAACAACTTCAACAGGTTCCTGATCCGGGAATGAAGAATTTAAATTAAGAAACCTGCGGATAAAAGGAAATGCAACGCCTTTTTCTAAAGTTTTATTAAGATTTTCTTCCTGAAATTTACGATATTTTTCAACTCCTTTTTCTCTATAGACTTTATCTGATTCCGCCAAATCAAACAGAGCACTTGATGCTATTGCTATCACAAATTTTTTCTCTATTGGATATACCATTTCTTTCTGTTTTTAGCTATTTATCAGGATACCATTTTTAGCAATATGATTAAGAAATTAGATTTTCAATATCTAAATTTAATGAACTTTATAAAAAACACAAACAGAGTAGTTAAATTTGGATAAAAGCAATGAGAAGCTTATGAATTCATTCATCCGTGTCATAACTTAATATTATTTATTTTTGATATTCTGAAACAGTTACTTTTTCATATTGTAATTTTCTGGTTTTAATCTTATTAAATGTCCTAAATTAAATCCTCAACAAAATGAAAATTAAGGCAGCTAAAAAAAAATCTAAAAAATTTATATCGAAAGGGGTTTCCCCTTATCAAATGGCATTTACACTCCTGATACCTTTACGAAATATTTTTCTTTCTCCTGATCAATTAGTTAAAAGACTGGAATTAAAGAGATACTTTAGGGTTATGGAAGTAGGCCCGGGGCCAGGATATTTTAGTGTCAGAATTGCACAAGCTTTACAGGAAGGGCACCTGGTGCCGGCCGATATACAACAAAAAATGCCGGACTATTCAAAAAGACGATTACAAAAAAGAAATTGTACCCTGAATCTGATAATAAAAAAATAAAATAAATTATAAAGGAAAAATTTTAGGAAACAAAGATTGAAAAAGGCCGTATAAATTCATAAATAACAAATATTCAATTAACTGACAAGTCATGAAAATACAAAAAATCTCTATTCTGCTTTTATTTCTTCTGCTCTTTTCGTTGAATGCCAATTTCATTTTTTCGCAAAAGTATTCTGATCATCCGGAATTCGGCAGATATGGCAATTCTACAATAAGTCATCAGGAACAAAATAATCTAAATGAGTATATACTGGCGCTTGGACCTGTTATAAATGATTCAGTGACTAAAATCCTGAAAGTTGAAGGAAAGGTTATGATGACACTTTATAATGGGCCTGAAGATGCATCAACCTTTGAAATATTTCAGGCTTATCGTGAATTATTGCTTTCAAAAGATTTTGAGATTCTATTTAGCTGCTCCAAAGGAGAGTGCGGAGATAAATTTCTTGGGGCATATTATGATCTGGCAGCCTTCGCATATGACTTTGGTTATAATTCTTCTGCTCCAATCGCACATGGAAACAAGGATGTTTCACATATTATTGTCGGCAAAAAGCTTGCCGGGGAGACAACTATTTACGTAAGTTTAATTGTAACCCAGGGATGGTATAAATACCCGAATTATAAGCTTGACATAATAGAAACAGTGAAAGCTAAAAGTAAAATAAGCAGTGTCCAAATACTGGGTGAAAAGAGCCCGGAAGATCAAAGACAAGGTGAAAAGAGTTTTGAAGATCAAAAAACTTCTTCAGACAAAAAAGTATCGAAAATTGATGAAGATGATGGAAAATTCAGAGTTGGATTTCATTTATCAGGCGATACTTACGCCGGCCTTTTGTTCAGGGCAAAGAATTTTGAATTGGTCCTTAAAGCCAGTGCTGATCTTTTTGATGGCTTTCCCGGGGGCTTCAAGCCGGATGATTTCCTAATGGCAGGGATCCATACTTCATTTCTCTTCAGACCACGGGAAAATATAGATATTGGCACAGGGATTGACATCAGACAGGGAATACCTCTATCCGGAGATACTAAATACGTACAATACATTGATGCAGGCCCGATGATTAGTTTTAACTTTCGTCCGAACCGTCATTTTGTAATCTCAGGATTCTTATATCCAATATGGTTAAATACAAGAGAAACAGATCAGGATGACAGCTTTTCTATGATGGTCAAAATACCCAAAGCAACAATAGCACTAGGATTTTTGTTTTAATTAAAGCAATTCTGAATAAGCAAATTTATAGCAGGCTTAGTTATTATTAAAAAAATCCAGGCAGGTTCCATTTATTCCCCGGCAAACTGTCTGCTCCGAATATTCTGAAGCTGCCATGGATTTTGGATATCCAGTTTTTCCGGAAAGTACTTGCCACGGCCTTCCAAGGGTGTCCAGTCTGTAAATTCACTGACCATCGGTCCTAAATATGGTATAGCGATATCAAGGCATTCTTCGAAGTCCATATCTTCAGGTTCTGTCATTCCTCGTCCTGGATTACGTATTGCCCAAATAATGCCGGATATAACTCCGGCTATAACCTGAATAGTTGTTGCATTTGCATAAGGCACATGTCGCCTGGCTTCATGAATACTAAGCTGTGATCCATACCAATATGCATTTTTCTCATGACCGGCGAGTAAAACACCTAATTCATCCATGCCTTCAACAATATCCTCACCAAGGCGACGGGATGAGGCCTGCATATTCCATCCACTTCCTTCAAGTTCTAACGCAGATAACATTGCATCATCACAGGGATGATATACAAACATTACCGTAGGCCTGTAAAGAAGATTTTTACGGTTTCGGATTGTCAGATAATCGGCAATGGCAAGAACTTCTGCATGGGTTACAAGCATACCCTGAAAACCCCCGATTGATGGTACCCAACTGCGGGCAAAAGTACTGGCACCGGGCCGTTCAAGATATAAAGTATTGGAACCGGGCTTATGTTCATTTGCCCCTTTTGGCCATTTCTTATCAAAAGTACCTATTGATAATTCTGCAGGCTGCATAAGCTCATCAACAAAGCCATCAATTGACCAGGTATTTATAAATTCTCCCTGACGCTTGGGCCTGTCACTGGCCTGTGTGTCACGCTCTGATATCTGAATTGTGGTAATACCCAAATCATGGGCAAGCTCCGCCCATTGTTCACGTGTAGAGGGTTTTATGGTTCTATTATGAAGTACTTTATATAAATCAATAAGTGCACGTTTTACAAAATGTGAAACCAGTCCCGGATTAGCACCATGATCAACCACCGCAGTAGGTGAATCAGGACCTAATTCAGAGGCCAGTTTTAGAGCTTCATGCCGGATAGTAAAGTTTGTACGTTCATACAAATCAAGCATCGAATCATCAAAAACACCAGACCATGGCTCTATTGATGTATCAACATATAAAACATCGAGTTCTGCACAAAAACGAATAAGATCCAGACTCGAAACTCCTACAGATAAATTCAACAGTAAATCACCCTTGCATAAATATTCTTTTAAAATCGTACGGTAATTATTACGTTTCAAATAACAGTGAATGAATTTTACCCCAAAGCTTTCAACAATCCTGCGGGCAGATTCATTAGCAGAAAGCACCGTTAGACGTTTATATATCCCCTCAAGATGTTGTCCTAAAATTGGAAGAATTGCTTTACCAATACTTCCACATCCGATCATTATTATATTTCCCTTGAAATCCAAGGCCTTTTCTGTATGATTTTTGTTTATCTCCATTTTAACCCTGGTTTTATATTAAAACAATAGCAAGAAAACAGCAAATACAAGTAATTGAGTTTCCCTGCCTTTTTCATTGATATCCAAATATATAAAATAAAAATCAGAAAAGAGAATTGGAGTGAAACATTGTCTTAGTATTCAAGGCTTTAACTTTAAAGCAGGTTTCAAAATCATTTAGTCATTTCATTATTAATTATTTTATTCAAATAAATCCTCTATGGATTATCGTTCACAACAATAAAATGAAACCATTTGGAGACATGCATTAGCTCACAAGACATAAATAACCCGGTGTCTTTCCTTTTGTGTATGATGTTTATATCCCAACTTCATATACCGCTTACATTACAATAAATACTAGAAGAACACGTTTATAAGCAAATTTAAACTCATGAAAAAATCCTTATGCACAATAATCCTGGCATCACTTCCTTTTATAACAATTTTTACTCAGACTAATGAAAGCAAATCTGCTAATGACCGGAAAAAATATATTTATATTGAAGCAGGTTACATATATCCGGAAGGTACAATCAGGGAAAACCTTTCAATAAGACAAAATATCAGTTATTATTATGCAGATAATTATTCAAACGGCTATATTTCTTCCTTTACTTCAGGACTGATACTGGGATTACGTTATGAATACTATTTACCCAAATTTAAAAGTGGTATTTCCTCCGGGTTAAGATTCATCGGATTAAATACAGAAATAAGCGGATATACTTCCTTAAGTTCTGACTTCTTTTACCTGAGATATTCAATGGAAAATAGTGAAACAAAATTTGCACGGGTTAAATCATTAACTGAAAACAATTATGTGATAACCATTCCATTAGAATTAAGATCTCCCTCAATTGATTATAAAAATCTGTCATTCTTTGCCAAAGCAGGCCTGGAATATAGTATTATTTGCCTCAGGAAAAGTGCAAATATCAAATTTCAGGAAGAAAGTATGAAAGTACATAAAGATGCAATACTCGAAAAAATCTCAGGGCCTGCCGGTAAAAACTATTCTGCTTTCTACACTTCCCTTGGCCTGAAAGTAGGAAAGGAAGACAAAACAAACTATATCATGGAGTTATTATTACCTTCATTATTCCTGACAAAAAATAATTTTTATATGATCGACGCCAAATATTTCGCAGGATTTAAATTATCCGTATTAGTACCACTTGAAAAATATAATTAATATGAAACAATTGAAATTTACATATATACTTATCTTCTTTTTTGTTATAAGCATTTCCTGTGATAAACTTGATGATTTCAACCTTTCTTCTACAATTTTTATTGAAGATCAATATTATCCGGGCCTCCCAATATATTCCGAATGGGGTTACAATACTTTCGGTGCATATATTGATCGTAAAGTTTTTGTTTCAACATCAGATGACCTCCCGGTAAAAGTAATTGTAAATCCTGATACACTTCACATGATTTTCAGGGGAAGAATGGGTTCACACCCTGTTGACCTTAAATTTTCCATTAAAGGTTTTTCACCTGAAACATATTATGATCTGACATTATTGGATGACACAATTATAAACTTAAAAGAAAACGGAAGAGCAGTGAGCCTGAAAATTGGAAATGAAACAACGGAACTTAACCTTATTGAAGGTGAACTAATCATTAAAAAAGTACAGAGATTATATGTGGATGAGGAACTTAGCCGATGCATAATGTCAGGATATTTTAATCTCAAAACATTTTTAAATAATGAGCCAATTTCTATTTCGCAGGGAAGATTTGACTTTGGAGTTGGCTATGAAAATTTTTATTATTATTAAATTCATCTAGCTAAAATCAAATAAAAATTTTAAGCTTCCATTTTAAAATTCTTTTGAAAATTATCTGCATTTCAGAAAAAAATCTCAATTAAATTAACAAACAATTAAAAATTAAACTATTTTTGCAGCCTAAAATAAAAATTCCATTTATGGATGAAGGTCCTTGTCATAGTCGATTAGAATTAACACACCTGCTGTAAGGGGCCTGCTGTTTCCTTACAGTAAAAAATGTAAGGAGGCACAAAAATGGTTGATTTTAAAACCAATTACCAGTTTTTTATTGAAAATAAAGACTGGAAAAACCTGAAAGAAACCCTTAACAAATTTGATGCTATTCAAATTGCCCAATTTATTGAAGAAATATCTGAGGGTGAGGAAATTATTCTTTTCCGACTATTAAACCGAAAGCAGGCGAAAGAAGTATTCCAGTTACTCCCACACGAAAAACAAGAGCAGATCATTGAAGGTTTAGCCCAAAATGTCCAAAAATTATCTGATCTGTTAAATGACCTTGAACCTGACGATAGAACTGCTTTTTTTGAAGAGCTTCCCGGAACAATAACTCAGCGTTTAATTCAACATCTTTCTCCCGAAGAACGTAAAATCACCATTCAACTTTTAGGCTATCCCGAAGACAGTATCGGGCGTCTTATGACTCCCGAATATGTTGCTGTTAAGCCTAAGGATACTGTAGAACATGCCTTTAAACATATTAGAAAGTATGGCCGGGATTCAGAAACACTTAATGTTATTTACATAGTTGATAATGAATGGAAATTAATTGATGATATTCGAATAAAAGAGCTTATTCTTGCTAATCCTGAACAAAAAGTAGAAGAACTGTTAGATTCCAAATTTGTTGCCCTAAATGTAATGGATGACCAGGAAACTGCTATTAAAGCTTTTACTGATTATGACAGAGTTGCACTGCCGGTTGTTAACACAGAAGGGATCCTTCTTGGCATTGTAACTTTTGATGATATAATGGACGTGGCTGAAGAAGAATCTACAGAAGACTTCCTCAAGTTTGGTTCTTTTCAAACAGTAATTACTAATCCCCTGAAAGAACGGGTGGCAGAATTATATAAAAACAGGATTGTATGGCTTATTGTATTAGTTTTTATGAATGTTTTTTCAGGTGCTGCAATAGCCAATTTTGAAGCAGTAATCCAATCAATGGTATCCTTAGTTTTCTTTTTACCATTGCTTATTGACAGTGGGGGAAATGCCGGTTCACAATCTGCAACATTAATGATCCGTTCACTTGCAATAGGAGATATAAAACTTTCAGACTGGTATAAACTCATTACTAAAGAAATTATAGTTTCTTTTCTTTTAGGTTTAACCATGGCTGCCGGAGTTGCCCTTATTGCAAGTGTCAGGGCCCCTGAAATAATGATTGTTGTATCATTGACAATGGTCTTGATAGTTATAACCGGAAGTGTAATTGGCCTTCTTTTACCATTTATTTTTACAAAGCTCAATCTTGACCCGGCAACTGCCAGTGCCCCGCTGATCACATCAATTGCAGATATCTGTGGTGTTGTAATTTATTTTTCCATTGCCACAAAGTTTTTTGCACTTTGAGGGTCCCAAATACCTGGCACAGGATTCCCGCAGGAATTACATTTTCCATTTTTAAGATTATTTTGAATAATTAGGGTTTGGTGAATAAGTCATTTTGTTTTTACCAATACAAATTCATTTCG
>CAZLXM010000132.1:0-7987 GCA_964563105.1 uncultured Bacteroidaceae bacterium | reverse complement strand
CGGAAGATTATGTATCCTCAAGTCCTGCAATTGCTAAGGGAATGATTTTCTTTGGCAGCGATGAGGGCTATCTATATGCGGTAAAATAAGACTACGAAATATAAAATGAATAATGATGAAAGTTACAAAACTATTTACTGTTTTACTTATTGCCATTACACTTATCGGTTGTAACAAAGTGCACAAATCCGACAATTGGCTAACTTTTAGAGGCAATGCAAAACATACAGCTTACAATAGTGGAAATGCCCCACAAAAATTGACAGAACTCAAATGGAAGTTTAAAACAGGAGATGAGATATTCTCAAGTCCCGCCGTTTCTAATGGAATGGTTTTTTTTGGTAGTTATGATTACTATCTATACGCGGTTGATATAAAAACCGGAAAGGAAAAATGGAAGTTCAAAACGGAATGTAGCATAGTTTCAAGTCCCGCAGTAGCTCAAGGGATGGTTTTCTTTGGTAGTATTGATTGCAATTTATATGCAGTTGATTTAAAAACCGGAAAGGAAAAATGGAAATTCAAAACAGAAGGCGAGATATTCTCAAGTCCCACAATTGCTGAAGGGATAGTTTTCTTTGGCAGTTTTGATAGCTTCCTATATGCGCTGGATATAAAAACCGGAAAAGAAAAATGGAAATTCAAAACAGAAGATGTGATATTCTCAAGTCCAGTGGTTGATGATGGGATGATTTTCTTTGGTTGCCAAGATGGCTATCTATATGTAGTAGATATAAAAACCGGACAGGAAAAATGGAAGTTCAAAACAGAAGATGCCATATCTTCAAGTCCCGCCGTGGCTAAGGGAATGATTTTCTTTGGCAACGATGATGGCTATCTATATGCACTGGATATAAAAACCGGACAGGAAAAATGGAAATTCAAAACAGAAGATTATATAGGCTCAAGTCCCGCGGTTACTAATGAGATGGTATTCTTTGGAAGCGATGATGGCTATCTATATGCACTGGATATAAACACAGGACAGGAAAAATGGAAGTTCGAAACGGAAGATTATGTATCCTCAAGTCCTGCAATTGCTAAGGGAATGATTTTCTTTGGAAGCGATGATGGCTATCTATATGCGTTAGATATAAAAACCGCACAGGAAAAGTGGAAATTTAAAACAAAAGATGAAATATTTTCAAGTCCCGCAATTGCAAAAGGGATGGTTTTCTTTGGCAGCAAAGATGGCCGCCTGTATGCGGTGAAATAAAATAGTTCAATCTAACATTAGATTAGCCTAATGTGGACAGAACAATTAAGATTGCTTTTTTGCTTTTAATCTACTTTGATGTAAGAGGAACGTGAATTAATAAAAAATATTTATTTACTTAAAATCTTAAACCAATGAAATTAAAACAGTTATTCTATTTCGTTCGTATCCATTTCTTTTTTCCTTCTTGTTCCCTGTTTATCACCGAATTGTGATAATAATAAATCTGAGTATCAAGAAGGTTACAATGCTGGAAAACTTACAAAAATAATGGGGGGGGAGGGAACAAGTAGTTGTAATGAGTTATGTAAGGTCTTATAATTATCAGACAGGACGTAATACCATGCGTGCCATTGATTGCTTCTGCGAAGGTTTTAAAGACGGTTTAAATGGGAATCCAGCAAGATATTAAGAAATACCAAATACCATGCAAATAGCAATGCAAAAACTTAGATTACTAATTTATCACGTAATATTACCAATTTCTTTTGGGATTTTAATCTATTTGTTTTTTAGAAGTAAATCAATTATAGTATTCCGTTGGCTTGATGTTTTTGAAAATAGCAACCAAATTGAAAGTTTAAGAAATTTTTTGTTTCAATATAATTCCCATTTGCCTTCTTGGTTAATTTTTTCGTTACCTGACGGACTATGGGTTTATGCATTAACCTCAACACTTTTTATAGTATGGGGAAAAGATTTTCTACACAAAGATTTTCTACACAAAGATTTTCTACACTTAAAATTATGGTTGATTGTATCAATACTGATAGGACCATTACTTGAGTTTTTGCAATTCTTAAAGCTCTTCCCAGGAACATTTGATTTCAAAGACCTTTTATTCTATTTAATTGGATCAATTTTGAGTTTAACTATGGTCAAACATAATCTAATAAAAAATGAACAGCAGAATTTTTAACACTACGACTTCAATACTTATAGTAACATTCTTTCTTATTTTAGCACTTGGTTCTTCATCTGTTGACATTAATGATAAGGATGCAGTTATTAAAGATACTCAAGGTACATGGATTGGGAATTCGCATGACGGTATTGGAGAATTTCAATATGTACACTATAAAGTTGAAATTTCAGGAAACAATTTTAAGGGTTGGATAGAAGTTGGTCGCACAAATGATGAGCCAAATTGGAATTCTACTCCCGATGTAAAGGGTACTTGCTCATTAGGCGAAGTTTTGACATATACCAATTCATCAAGTAGATATCGCAATATCTATTTTGAAGAAGATGATAGCAAGAACCTTCTTATGGCAAGAACCTTACAAAATATGATTGTTTATGATGGTGGGCTATATGTTGTTGGCTGGGCTCCCATGACTAAAAAGTAATATAAACGCGTTGTGCTTTTTCAGAGAATAATTGGCGAGCAGACGTTTTAGCTGTCCAAAATGACAAACGAATTGCATTTGAAGTTCAATGGAGCAAACAAACATTTGAAGAAACGAAGTTTCGCCAAGACAAATATAAAGAATCTAATGTTCGTGGTTGTTGGTTTTTTCGAACAGCACCCAAGGAATAAAGAGAATATGACGGGTACCTAAGAGCCGACAAAGAAATACCAGCATTCAAAATTTTTAAGGATGATAACTCAAATTTTATTGCCAAACTTCAACAAAAACGACTTCCATTAAAAAATTTGGTAGACAGCTTATTAAAACAACGATTAAAATTCTGTGAACATATAAGACTGAAACAAAAACAAGAAGTAACAATCGTTTTCTTTGGGACAAGTTGTTAGAAGTGCCATAAACCTCAACACCTTTGGACTGTTGAACAAAATCTTGTTACAGTTTGCAATCTGGACTTCTATTTAATGGGTTCAATGTGGGACAATGTTGATATTGATAAAAGCCCGAAAATATATGAAGCAGTAAAACAGTTTTTGCATACAGAAGCAGGTGTTAAATATATTGTAAAGTGTACCAGGTATAATACTCAAAAGTGTACCACTTTTGATGAATATTAGTGGTATACTTTATGTGAGTTTTAACAACCGATGGGATCACAATAAGCATAGCAAGATCAGAGGATACAAGATTAGTAATCAATTACTCATCCACCAGGGCTAAAAAAGATCAATACAACAGAAAACGCGGCCTGATGCGCCTTGAAAAGCAGATCAGAGCAGGAAGGCTTACAAAACGCAAATTAATAAGAGAGGTTACAATAAATACTTACGATTAATCGGAGAGATAACCATTGAGATTGATTACCAGAAGTACAATTATGATAATCTCAGGGATGGGCTGAAAGGCTATATCACTAACAGCAGGATAAGTAATCAGGAGGTAATACAGAATTACTAGAACCTCTGGTTCGTTGAAAAGGCTTTTAGGATGTCAAAGACTGATTTGCGTATAAGGCCAATTTATCATAGACTTTGCAACCGAATAGAGGCTCATATCTGTATTGCATTTACAGCCTATTGTATTTATAAGGAACTGGATCGTATATTATTGCAAGAGAAATCAACACTATCACTGAAAAAAGCCGCAGAAGTCACTCATAACATGTACAAGATAACCTATACCCTTCCTGGATCCAGGCATATAGAAACCCTACTGATTAAGATGGATCAGGAACAACAGGAATTATATGATATAATTCAGAAAAATTTTTAGGGTGTTGCATAGCGGAAAACAGGAAAACAACTGCCACGGCAGTGTCTCACATGGTGTACGGAGTTATTGCCGAAATAAATTCCCGGTGCATGATTACTCCGAATGTCTGCCTCCAGCTCTGCTCATATTCTGACAGGATTCGTATGCTGATAATACAGGTCAAGGTCTCTTCCTATCATGGGACATATGGCTATTAAGAGCCAGAACACTAATTTCCACGTGAGAAGGAGATTGATCAGCATTTTCCGGCTGATCTCCCTCGATATAAGCCAAGCCAACCACCGCCTCTCATATCAGCACGGAAATAATTATTCTGGCCGGATTTAGTTTCCTTAGCAGTTCAAAATTTCTTTTCTCACTCGCAGTCCGCCTGTTTATCTTTGCCACTCAAAAAAATAGGTTCCGCCCGGGATTTCCGCCACTGAAAACTTATTTTTGATATCCTTCCCGTCCATCCTGTACTTTTTTGCATGTCCGGGTATCATTACCCTGGCTCTGCTTCCGGGAGGGATCGTTACTCCCATGTGAAATCTGTCATTTGAAATTTTCCAGTTCACTTTTACCGTACCGTAGGGTGTTTCCTGAGATGTATTTGCCCAGCTGATCCCTGTGGGTACCTGAGGATCAATTATAAGCGATTTGTAAGCGCATTCCGTTTCGTCATTCCTTATTCCTCCCAATGCCTGGTAAAACCACTGACCGATGCCGTTATAGCAGTTATGTATCCTGCTTCTTTCGCCGTTCCAGTGTTCCCATGTTGTGGTGGCCCCATTATCGAGCATATACAGATATCCGGGATAGTCCCTTTTAAGCAGCATGGATCGGAAGAGATCTGCTTCCCTGTTCTTTATTGCCCATTCGGTGAAGACCGGGATTCCGACAACTCCGCAGGCAAAATGTCCCCTGTGCTTGTTCAGTATCACATCCCTGAGATTTTCCCTGACTGTTCCGGCAATGCTGTCAGGCACGATGCCGGCAAGCAGGGGATATGTCAGATCAATCTGGGAAGCGCTTCCATAAACTGATCTTTCGGCATCAAAGAACGTGTTATGGATAAGGTTTTTCAGGGATCGATGTTTTTGTCGGTATATTTCTGAATCATGCGTTTTTCCCAATACGGCGGCAATTTTTTCCATTGTTTCATAGCATACGGCTATAAAGCAATTGTTGACTAACTTGACAGAGGCGGGATCCTTCCGGTCAACTCCTGTTGGAACGGCCCAGTCACCCAGATACCACACTCTGTAATCAGTATCGGGCCATCTTTCAAGAAGGCCACGGGGAGAAAATTTTTCCACGTATCCAAGCCATTTCTGCATTATCGGATAATATTTCGAGAGAATTACTGCATCTCCGTAATTCAGGTATGTTCTCCATGAGGCAGTGATTATGAATCCGCAGTAGTAGGGGCCTCCTCCCGCGGCGTAAGGATACGGTGCAGTATGAGGCATTCCCCCGTCTTCCCGGATGCAGTCGGCCCATGCTTGCAGCCAGTTTGAATAGAGTGGCGCAAGAGGAAACATTATCTGGGCTGTCTCCGTGGAGGAGCCTCCGTCACCTCCGTATCCAAGCCTTTCCACCGTTGGGCAATCGACCAGGTATCCTCCCAAGCTGAGGCACCTAAGAGTGTAGCTGATCATGTCATGTATCCTGTTGAGATCAGGGTCCGAACATTCAAATGATGAAGAATGCCAGTTGTATCCCGTATGGATCATGTGAGCCTTTATATTGACAGGCAAAGGCTCATGCGGCAGATTTGAAATCCTGATATAGCGAAAGCCGTGATAGTTGAATTTGTTGCGGAAGTATTCATTCTTACCGCCGGCGGATATGAAAACATCCATCTGACCTTGATTAACGATATTTCCCTCATCATCAAGGTGATCACAATATTCCATCAGGATACTGTCGCCTTTTTGTAATTGGGGAAAATGTATCTCGGCATAGCCTGTGATGCTTTTCCCCATATCAGCAATCCATGAACTGTCATTCACTTTAACAACTGAAACAGCATGGGTTGATTCGAAAATTCTGTCCGACTCGCATAGTTGAGGTGTTGCTACTCCAACGGGTTTTTCTGCTGAAAACACGGATGTCCATGTGACCATGTCGAGAGATTCGGCGCTGAGATCAGGTAGCAGAAGTGATGCATCGGTATATTCCCCGCCGAACTGGAACCAACTCCATGTTCCAATGTTGGAGTATCCGCTGTTTCTTCCTTCCCAGAGTGTATCTGTAACCAGGATCTGTTCCCACTGGTTCCTGTTGAGTTTCTCAGCCTGAACTCTCACAAGGTGAACGGGAGCGGATACGCCAGGCAGGCTTTCACTGTACCAGCCCCGCCCCGTCCAGGCCACCAGATCATTTCTGCCTTTTCTGAGCATGTGGCTGATATCGTATGTCATAACCAATGACCTTTTGCTGAATTGTGAGACCGACGGGGTAAGGACATAATCACCTGCCTTTACTCCATTGACATACACCTCGTGATATCCGAGGGAATTGACATAAAGAAATACCTTTTCCCCAGTATCATCCAGGATAAAAGTCCTTTTCAGTTGGGGGCTTACGGTATAATATCCGCCTTTATGTGGAAAGCCTATGTAATCCGCATTCCAGTCTGATTCCTCAAGCAGGCCAATGCTGAAAAATGCTGCATCGCTCCACTCTGAGCAATTGTCATAGCCATCCCAGGTTCTTACTTTCCAGTAACACAAAGATCTTGATCCGAGTTCCTTGCCCTGATATGGAACCAGATGGCTTTCCGGAGAGATTATCTTTCCTGAATTCCACAAATCGGCATTTTTTTCGTCAAGCAATGTGATATTGCTGGCTGCAAGTATCTGATAGGCTTTCTGTAGATTACCATTTTCCTCTGATGTTATTTTCCAGCTCAGGCGTGGTGTGTCTGTTCCCAGTCCTAAGGGGTCGGTCAGATTTTCACAGCGAAGATCCGAGATGATCAAGGGCCTGTTGACCTGCGAACAGCTTCCGCAGAGAAAAACCAAGGCCATTGGCAGAAAGATTAAATAAGATCGTGACATTATGTAAATATTAAATTGTAAATATTAAAACTGAATACTTTCCTATTTCCGGGACAAATTTTTGTAAGTGTAAAAAATCTTAGTATTATATCTAAACGTATTAGTATAGCTCAACTTCTTTCCGCTTAACCATTCGTCCAATTCACTTTATGAATCATGTCAGGTTTTATGGCATTTATTCCTTCGTATCATGCTGTGCATTCCGTCATGTTTTCCTCCATGTTTTCCGTCATTTCTTTCTTGATATATAACTCCGTACATTCCAATTACATTCCGTCATTTTGTGTCTTGCTGAAAAAATTTGTCCCTGGAAGCGGATTCATTTTATTTATTAACGCGTTGTGCTATTAAAATTAGTTAATATTTATATAATAAAAAGATTATACATTTTACTGTTTCTCAGTAAATTAAAGGAATTGTTTAATCAAAAATACTCCTTTTTTATGTACAATCTTAAGACTAATTTCGACAAGATTTTTATCATTACAAAATCTTTTTTTTCAGGTTCAATTAATGTTAATGGCAACTTTAAGTATTATTCAGAAAAACCCGGGATATTAGATTGTGAGATAGTTACCATGTCAATTCTTGGTGAATCAATAGGTATTGACAGTGAAAATTATCTTTTTGGCAAATTAAATTCTGATCATTTTCAGGATTTTCCCAATTTGATTAGTCGAAGTCGATTTAACCGTAGAAGAAAGAAACTTTGTTTTAAAATATCAGAGCTCAATGAGAAAATATCCTCTTATTTAAATGAAGGTGAAAATACTTTTCTGGTGGATTCCATCCCTATACCAGTTTGTCAAATCGCCCGGGAAAAATCTTCAAAAATTTGTAAAGAAGACTACAAGACACCTCCCGATAAGGGGTACTCAGCAGTTAGTAAATCCTGGTATTATTGATACAAATTGCACTTAGTTACTTCTGTCAAAGGCGTTTTTTCAAGCATGGATATGACCAGAGCAAGTGTTCACGATATTCATTATTTGAAAAACATAAAACATTCAGGATTAAATAATTGTGCCTTAATTGCTGATAAAGGATATCTTTCAAAATCATATCAATTGGATTTATTCAATACC
>CAZLXM010000131.1:5850-8024 GCA_964563105.1 uncultured Bacteroidaceae bacterium | reverse complement strand
AAGTGCATAGGAAATAATAGTAAATAAAATAAAAAAAGAATTTAGCCAGGCATGTGGAAAAAATTTGGAATAATTTACCGGCCCGTCAGGTATCGATAGTGTTCCGGCAAGGAGAAGTATGAAAGATATTGTTATAACCGGAATAAGAATAGCAAGAGGTAAATATGCGGGATGAGAAAGAATTTTTCCCATAATTGCCGGACGTGCATAATGACTATATGTTAGAGTTCTTACAGCCGCAATAACTTCTGCAGGCTTTACATTCCTTGGGCAATGAGTACTACAGTCCCCGCATTGATGGCAGAGCCAGATATCACAGTTACCAAGCAATTCATTTTTTATTCCCCAGCTTGCCATAAATATCTCTTTTCTGGGGAATGGCTGTTCAACCGGAGAAAGAGAACAAACAACCGAGCAGGTCCCGCATTGGATACATGTGCCAAGTTCCGAACTACTCAGTTTTTTCAGCTTTTTTCTAAAATCTTTATCCGGATTGATCTCTTTAAACATTTACAAATAATTACAAAATTGTTAATTGGATATTTTTCATATTACCTTTCCAGGGCTTAACAAATAACATCATTTTTGTAGTTTACAATCCTTTATAAGGATTAGGGCCTATCTCTTCAATTTTTTCAACATATTCGTTAATAATCTCAGGAATTTTATAGTATTCTGTTATTTCCAGGAAAACAGTGTGTATTCTTTCAGGTTCAAGCATCATTGTCTGAAGAGTTTCCTGTATATTTTTACTACGCTGTTCTGTTAGTTCACTTCCATGTATATAATGACATTGATAATTTTCGCCGGGTTTACAGCCAATTTGCAGGATCCCGTCAAATCCGCAGGAAAGAGCGTCTGAAATCCATACACTGTTAACTGACCCTATACAACGCACTGGTATGATCCTTAGAAAAGTGCTATAGCTTAATCCTTTGGCAGCAGCCATATCGAAAGCAGGATAGGCGTCATTTTCACAAACGAATGTAAGTATTCGTAATTTTTCTTCAAACTCGTCAGGGATATGAATTGACTTAATCATTGCAGAAACACTTTTTATAGAATAATCTGCAAAATTAATTACCCTTTCAGGACAGGATCCCAGACATATTCCGCAACGCCTGCATCTGGCCGGGTTCAATATAGGCGTTCCTTTTACATTTTCATCATAAGCGCCAAAAGGACATTCTTCTGTGCAACGTTTACAATCTGTACAACGATCAAGATATAGTTCGGGATATGAAAGATCACCGGATCTGGGATGAACTGCTTTACCCAGCTTAACAGACTCAATACATTGAATGGCCTTCAGCATGGCGCCTGCAGCATCACTCATGGAAAAAACAATATCCATTGGCGCCCTCAGGGTACCTGCAGCATAGATGCCTGTCCTCCGGGTTTCATAAGGGAAACAGATAAAATGGGAATCCGGAAAATTATATTTTAGTTCAGGTAACCCTTCCCCCTGACGGTAATTGAGATTCAAACCTGCACTGTCATTTGGAATAATACCGGTTGCAAGAACAATCATATCAACATGAAGAGCTATATCATCTTCAGAAAGATGATTCTTTAATTCAAGTCTTAACTGACTGCCCGAAGAAGTGATATTTTTTATATCAGCTTTAATCATGAAAATACCATCTTCTTTCTGTATTTCATGATAAAACTCTTCGTACAGGCCGGGCGACCGGATATCCTTATAAACTACAAATATTGTTGAATCAGGCCTTTCGTTTAAAATTAGTTTTGACTGTCTTAAAGTGGTATTGCAGCAAATATTTGAACAATAATGAAGGTGGTCCTTATCCCTGGAACCTGCACATTGAATAAAAAGAACTTTCTCAGGCAAAGTTGCAGTTTTCCCATTTTTTATGATTTCTTCAAGTTCGGTACTGCTGATTATATTTGGAAATTTACCGTAACCTAGATGTTCAAGTTTGTATGGATTGTATGGTTGCATTCCCATGGCTGCAATTACTGCTCCAACTTTTATTGCAGTTGTATTTTTGTTTTTTAAATTGACCTCAAAATTTCCCGGTTCTCCTTTTATTTGTTCAACATGTGTTGATAAATAAAGCTTAATATTGCTTAAGCCTGATAATTCTTTAATTTTCTCATGGACTTCGGGTACAGGGAACTTATTATAGGGAGGATGAACTGGTGTCCTGCTA
>CAZLXM010000131.1:0-5822 GCA_964563105.1 uncultured Bacteroidaceae bacterium | reverse complement strand
GCAGTTTTGCTGCCCAGCCTCCCGGATTGTTTTCTTTTTCAACCAGGTGGATATGATACCCTGCTTTTGCCCCCTCTATTGCTGCCGTTAAACCTGTAATGCCTGCACCAATTACAAGAATTTCATCACTTATATTTTCAGGGATATATGGTTCAGGTTTGCTTATATTTTTAAGCTTTGCAAGTCCCATACAAATATAATCTGAGGCTGCCATTTGTGTATCTTCATTCATTGTATCACTTAACCATGCAACCTGCTCACGAAGGTTTACCCTTTCTGCCATCATGTTTTCCTGAAAAGTAAATTCATTGATTTTATATCGTGGAGAACAGGCAGCAATAAGGATATTAAGGGGATTTTTTTGTTCTATATCATTAACGATCATATTTAAACCTTCCGGAGAACACAAGGAATTATGGACTTCACAGCTTAGTACATCCGGATTGCTTTCAAATTCTTTTTTAAGAACTGCAATATTTATGTAATCACCTATTTTGCATCCGGAACATATGTAGATACTTGTGTTTTTTTCCATAAAAAGAGAATTAAAAAACTTGAATGGCTTTAAGGGCAGCTGCCGTTGCATCTTTAACCGAAGATGCAACATCCATAGGCATTTTAGCACATGAAGCAAAATAAATTCCGGCTGTCCCGTCCTGTAATGCAAACCCATAGTTGTTCCGGGATATTTGAACGAGTAATTCCTCAGGTACAATTCCCGTGGCCAGTACAACAAGATCGGCGTAATATTGCTTTTTTCTTCCTGATACGATATCTTCAGCTTCAACTATTAATTCACCGGATTTGTCATTTGTTTTAAGCTCTGCAACTTTTCCTTTAATGAGATCAATTCCCGGGTTTTCCTGGACTTTTGCCAAAAAATCTTCATTCCTTCCTGATACTCTCAGATCAATGTAACAGATAGTAACATGGCTGTCGGGAATTAATTCACGCAAAACAAGTGCATGTTTGAGTGAGGCTGAACAGCAGACAGCACTGCAGTATGGAAGGTGATTTTTATCACGGGATCCGGCGCATTGAATGAATACAACATTTTTTATCGTTTTATTGTCGGAAGGCCGTTTTAATATGCCTTTTCCCGGGCCGGAATGTGATACCAGTCTTTCAAACTCCAGATTTGTTACTATATCTTTACTTTCAGTATATTTTAATTCTTTAATTTTTGCAGCATCATAGCTTTTCCAGCCACTCGCAACAATTAGTGATGCCACATCTAATATAATTTCTTCAGGAACAGCTTCGAGGTTAATGGCGTTGTAAATACATGCTTTCAGGCATAAAGCACATGATGTTTTAGTACAATAATTTCCGTCAATATGATATTTCATTGGAAAAGCCATGTCATGAGGCAGATATGCTGCTTTGGTATTATCTAATCCAAAGTTAAATGCATTTGGCCTGATAACAGGACAAACCTCGGCACATTTACCGCAGGCAGTGCAATTATCCAGGATATACCGGGCTGCCCTTTGAAGGACTACTTTGAAATTACCTGGAGATCCCGAAACACTTTTAATTATGGTTTCAGTATAAATATGTATGTTTGAATTGTTACGAATTCTGTTAAAATTAATTTCAAGTCCGCATGAAGGAGGGCATAGTTTAGGAAAATAGTTATTCATCAGAGCAACATTTCCACCCAGATAAGGAAGTTTTTCAATAAGAATAATTTCTCTTCCAATCTCTGCTAATTCAACGGCTGCAGTAATCCCGCTGATTCCTCCCCCGATTACCAGTATAGGCTTTGCTTTAACACTCATTAAAATATTAATTTATTTCCCTTCTGAACAAATCCCATTCTTTTGTTTCAGGATTCCATCTGCAATTGGCAAAACATTCCCAATCACTTTTTATTTCCGGGAAATCAGTTCGGAAATAATATCCCGGCCAGCGTGTTTCTTCACGGAAAAGAACAGTTCTGATGTGAGATTCGGCCTGCCACATACGGTGAATATTTTCCCAGCAACGCATTAGTTCGTTAAGATCTGATGCAGCCAGCTTTTCTGAATCTTCTTTCATAAATTCAAGGAAGCTTAATCCTTTATTAAGTAAATTAGCAGAAGTTTTAAAACCTACAGAAGTTCCGCCTGCATATTCATCCATAATTTTCTGAAGCCTGAACATGAACATTTTGGGTTTAATAAAATTGGGATTAACATCAGGGTCATTTGCATAAGCTTTATGTTCTTCAAAAATGTCAAGTGGCCTTAAAATAGTATTCCTTATTTCGTTTATTTGTTCTTCCGGGATATTTGCTAATTCATTATGGTCATAAATAAATGCAAGTGCTGATTTTGCTGCGATACGCCCTTCGGTGAATGAACCTGAAGAAAATTTATGTGATGAAGCCCCTGAAGCATCACCTGCAGCGAAAAGCCCTTGAACGGTAGTCATATTACCGTAGCCCCAGAAATGATCTTTTGGGGCAAGGTCTTCAGCTCCGCTTATCCATGCTCCTGAAGCACCTGAATGTGAACTGATAAAATAAGGTTCGCAAGCTGCAATTTCAGAAGGGCTGTCTTCTGGTGTGATATTATGTGAAGCCCAGTTAAGCGCCTGACTAACAGTCATATCAAGAAAGTCTTCCCATGCTTCTGATTCGAGCTGTTTAAGCTTTCGTTTTAGTTCTTTTTCATCGGGAATATTTGCTGTCAGTTCTTTAATTGCATCATGGGTATTCATATAGATTGGGCCATTACCTTCCTCCAGTTCCCGGAGCATCAGATAGTTCCTTAAATTTGCAGGTGTTGGTTTAGTAAGTCCGTAGGGTGCCCATTTCTGTAATTCAGAGGCACGGGTTATCATATAATCTTCACCTTTTGCATTTGTAGCCTTGGATTTAAAAAGGAGAAACCATGCTCCAACAGGGCCGTAGGAATCTTTGAACCTGACAGGAACAAACCTGACTTCCTGACATGTCATCTCGGCACCGGCTTTAAGAGTAAAATATGCGCTGGCCCCTGAGTTAAAAGGAGGATACCAGGAACGGCCAAGGCCTTCACCTACCGAACGTGGCCGGAAAATATGAACAGCACCACCCATTGCATCGAGTACTGCTTTGGCTTTGAAGACATAAATCTTATTTTCCCTTAAACTGAATCCAACGGCACCGGCACATCTATTACCGTCCATAACAGGTTCAACTATAAAAACTCGTTCAAAGTACTGTCCATCAGGGCCAAGTTCTTTCAATGCATTTTTAGCAGCCTCAGATACAATGTTTTTGTAAGATTCACCATGGATCATAATTTGCCATCTTCCTTCATTGACATAATTTCCTGAAGGATCCTTCCAAAAAGGCAGGCCCCATTTATCAAAAAGATGTACTGACGAATCAACATGTCGTGCGATACCGGCAACGAGATCAGTCCGGGTAATACCCATCAAATCATTTTTTACATAATCGACATAAGATTCAATAGTATTTTTCCCGTTTTTTAATCCGAGATACAGATTAATTGCTGATAATCCCATTGCTACTGCTCCGCTTCTTTCAATAGCTGCTTTATCAACAAGGGTGACTTTCATTTTATGTTTTTTTGCCCAGTGTGCTGCTTCATAAGCTGCACCACATGCGGCCATTCCACCGCCAAGAATTAACAAGTCAGTTTCGATAAGGACCGTTTCGAAGTTTTTTCTCACGATTTAAGATATGTTTTTATGAAAAGAGTAATTTCATTTAGTATATAAATCCGTTCCCAAAGAATAAGGTTCAGTTCGTAAAACCGGACTTTTCAAATTATCGCAGGATGTTTCGAATCCCGCTGTCGGATCAATAC
Organism: uncultured Bacteroidaceae bacterium; assembly: GCA_964563105.1. Taxonomy (GTDB): domain Bacteria; phylum Bacteroidota; class Bacteroidia; order Bacteroidales; genus CAYVTV01. Next base: position 2,022 of record CAZLXM010000131.1, on the reverse strand, counting down.
TTCCTTCAGGCGTAATGCGAATTGGGAACTTAAAACGTTTTATCATTTTATTTCTGAATTTAACCGACCACATTATAGAGTCGGTGCTACGTAATGGCTGAACAACAGCCCCTAAAGGCATGAAATCAGCATAACCTCTTATCTCAATAGCCTGGACCGGACATATTTTTACACAACTATAACATTCCCAGCACATATCAACAGCCCTGTTATAGGCTTTATTTTTTTCTTTATCCAAAACCATAAGATCATTTGGACAAATATACTGACAGGCTGTTTTATCAAGAGCTTTACAACCATCACATTTCCCGGTAATGACAAAACTTGGCATATGAAATTAATTTTATATGATGCACAAACATACAATTTTTTTTAATTCTACTTCTTAAAATTCTAAAGCTTCTAAAATTGAAACAATACCATGCAAAAAATCGTAAATTGAGTTGAATCATGAAAAGCTTTTAACTTAATAATGATAAAATTATAAATTGAATCGCGAATTTTTGCTATATTGATAAGGATTTCTTAATTTTCCAAAAATTATAATGAAATGGCAGCCAGTTTAATTAAAAATCCGGAGGCAGCCAGGGCAGCCCTGGATAAAAAAAGGAGACAGAAAAAATATAATGTGCCGGTAATTGGGCATTTTGCTGACAGAAGTGTTGAGTTTAATTCAATCCTTGAAGCAGAGGCAGTAACAGGGATTCACTATACAATGATTTTTGAAGCTTGTATCGGAAAAATCTTTAAAGCCAAAGGCGTGATTTTTGAATTCAAAAAGGGTAACCATTATATTAAATACAAGGCTTATTTTATAAATGCCAAGGAAAAATATACCAGGCATATTGGATTTAATGGTTAATCTTTTTTTTATCAGACCATTTTCTTACCTGTTTATATTCTCTTTAAAAAAGTAAACTTGTATGTTGTTAATGACAACATACATATATTTGCTGTTTTTTTCTAGTCTATTTAAAGCTGTTTATTGTTATACTTTAGAGTTTAATAATTCTGATTATTAAACATGTTAAAAAAGTATATAGCTTTTTTGCCTGGAAAATAAACCAAACATTTTTCTTTTGGTGTTGTTTAATAATTAAATTTTTAATTAAGTTTAGCCGAAAAATGAATATGAAAGTCTGGTTAGCTCAAATCAGGGCAAATTTTCTTATCCTGTCAGTTTTTCTTGTCTTAATAGGCCTTGCACTCTCAATAAAATATCCTTTTAACCCCGGGGAGGGCTTTAGTTTTATAAAAGCATTTCTTTTAATTATAGGTGTTGTATCTGCCCATATAAGTGTAAATCTCTTTAATGAGTATTCAGATTATTTTACCGGGATTGATTTTAAAACTGTCCGTACGCCCTTTAGCGGGGGTAGCGGAATGATGGTTTCAGGGAAAAGCAGCCCGTCTAAAGTATTGAAGGTAGCAATAATTACATTGATAATTTCATTTCTAACAGGAATATATTTTACTATTACTGCACATTGGATTATCATTGTTTTTGCGTTAATCGGAGCATTTAGCATAGTAACCTATACTCCTTTCCTGGCCAAAAATATGCTTGGCGAATTATTTGCCGGTTTTTCATTGGGGACATTAGTTGTATTGGGTACTTATATTTCGGTTCATGCCCATCCCGGAATGCCTTTTTCTAAAATGATCCCGGTTGAAGTTTACTGGTTATCTGTTCCTCCCGGCATTCTCACATGTCTCTTATTATATATAAATCAATTTCCTGATGTGGAGGCGGATAAATTTGGAGGACGAAAACATCTTGTTATCAAACTTGATAAAAAAAATGCAGCCCGGGTTTATGCCGGCGGAATGTTTCTTAATTTTGCAATCCTTTTTTTGTTGCCCATATTCGGCATATCCTCATGGTGGGTGTATCTTGCCCTTCTTCCGTTACCCTTTGCCATTAAAGCATCATTACTAGCATTGAAATTCAGGGATAATATTCCAAAAATGGTCCCTGCTCTCGGGCATAATGTGATTACAGTATTGGCTACTGATCTTTTA
>CAZLXM010000130.1:2462-8085 GCA_964563105.1 uncultured Bacteroidaceae bacterium | reverse complement strand
TTAATATTTGCATGTTTACGTATTGGGTAACTATTTTCCAGTATTTTGTGTTTTTTAGTTACCCTAATCATTTCTTTGTCAAAATCTGAGAGATAATGATATTTAAGATCCGGATTATTCAACAGGCTCCATTGCCTTCTGGCATATTTATATGACCAGTTATTCCCTTCACGCGGAAAATCTATCCATTCAGGATGCCCGAATTCATTTCCCATGAAATTCAGATATGCATTCCCTGAAGTAGAAAGGGTTATTAAACGTATCATTTTATGAAGTGCTATGCCTCTGTCAACCAATATGTTATGGGCTGACTTATTCATATAATGATACATTTCCTTATCTATTAATCTGAAGATAATAGTTTTATCTCCAACTAAGGCCTGGTCATGTGATTCGGAATATCCAACAGTTTTTTCCTCAACCCGCTTGTTTGTCAATTCATAAAAAATTTCATCTACATTCCATTTTTCATCAGGAATTTCTTTTATAATTTTTATCCAATAATCAGGTGTACCCATTGACATACGGTAATCAAATCCCAGTCCCCCGTCACTGGCAGGGGCTGCCAGGCCCGGATAACCCGACATATCTTCCGCCACGGTTATGGCTTGAGGATTAATTTCATGGATTAACTCATTAGCTAAGGCCAGGTAAGCAATTGCATCTTCATCCTGCTGACCGTCAAAATACATTTCATAGCTGGTAAAATCTCTGTTCAAACCATGATCAAGATATAGCATACTAGTAATCCCGTCAAAACGAAAGCCGTCGAATCTATATTCACTTAACCAGAATTGAATATTAGACAACAGGAAATGTATTACTTCAGGTTTTCCATAATTAAAGCAAAGAGAGTCCCAGGCGATATGCTCCCTGCGACTTCCATCATGGAAAAATTGAAAAAATGAGCCATCATATCTTGCCAGGCCTTCCACTACATTTTTTACTGAGTGGGAATGAACAAGATCCATAATAACCCGTAAACCTGAGCCATGAGCTTCATCTATAAGTTGTTTAAGGCTGTCAGGGGTCCCAAAACGTGAAGAAGCAGCAAAAAATCCCGAAACATGGTATCCAAACGAACCATAATATGGATGTTCCTGGATTGCCATAAGTTGTAAAGTATTATATCCCCCTTTTATAATATGGGGAAGAACATTTTTACGAAATTCATCCCATGTTCCCGTCTTTAACTCTTCCGTTGCCATACCCGTATGAGCCTCATAAATATATGGGGCCTCATTTTTTAAATCAGGATACTCATTTTTCCATGTATAAGGTGTATCAGGCTCCCATATTTGAGCATTAAAAATTAAAGTTGAAGGGTCCTGCACAACCCTTTTGGCCCAGGCAGGAATTCTTTCTCCTGATCCGCCCTTCCAGTGAATATAAAGTTTATACAGATCAAGATGTCTAATTAGATTAAGTGGTAATTTTAGCTCCCAAACACCTTTACGGATCATCTTAAAACGATAGATATCATCTTCCTTCCATGCATTAAAATTTCCAATAAGATATAAAGAAGTAGCATTGGGGGCCCACTCCCTGAAAATCCATTCTTTTTCGGATTTATGATATCCATAAAACAAATGCCCAAGGGCAAATTCAGATAATGATCCGGATTGTCCTGTAAGTTTTTGTTTTAACAGCTTAATATCCCTGGACCTTTTATCAATGACCTCAGAATAGGGAGATAGCCAGGGATCCTTTTTTATTATGGGAATTGAAGACATTCATATTTTTTTATATTGGAAATATAATAAATAATTAGCTAAATATGATAATTTCCTTCAATTTATCTCATTGTTGAAAATTCTCCGGCACTTGTAAATTTTATATCTTTGCAGATTAAGGCTAAAAAAACAAGAATCCCATAATAAATATTAGTATAGAAAGGGATATCTTTCAGAGTTTAAATATGAGAATCTGGAATCATACGGATACATTTAATATTAAAGAACCTGTTGTTACAATGGGAATTTTTGATGGTCTTCATGAGGGACATAAATTTATTATTAATAAAATAAACTCCATGGCCCGGTCTGTTGGTTCCGAATCAGTTGTTTTAACTTTTTGGCCACATCCGAGAGAGGTGCTGAATAAAAACATAGAAAGCTTAAAATACCTTACATCTTTAAAAGAGAAGTTAATATTATTTGAAAAAACAGGAATAGATCATCTTATATTAATTGAATTTACCAAAGAATTTTCCCAACTAAGTTCTTGTGAATTCATTAAAAATATTCTGGTTGATAAAATTGGGGCCCGGCATCTTATTATTGGTTATAATCATAAATTTGGTAAAGACCAGGAAGGTGATCTCACAAGTTTGAAGGAATGTTCCCGGATATATAATTTTACTATAGAACAGGCTGAGGTATTCAAAATGGAAGGGGTAAGCATCAGTTCCTCACTGATCAGAAATCATTTGTTATTAGGAGAATTGGATATTTCAAATAAATATCTTGGATACCAGTATTTTATACTGGGGCGGGTTATAGAAGGTAACCGTATTGGACGGGAAATCGGTTTCCCGACAGCTAATATTGTTCCGGATGATAAACATAAGCTAATTCCCGGAGATGGTGTTTATGCTGTGGATATTAAAATCTCGGATAATTTATACAGGGGAATGCTCAATATAGGTGTACGGCCAACTGTTAGTTCAGAAAATAATAAAACTATTGAAGCTCATATTATTGATTTTAGCGGAGAACTATACGGTAAAGAACTTACAATATATTTTAGAAAAAGGATAAGAGATGAAAAAAAGTTCGCTGACAGGGAACAATTAAGGCAACAATTAATAAAAGACCGGGAAACTGCTAAAATGATTGACAGTGGCCTTTAAAAAAAATTGCCGGGCCAGAAATTTACAAAAACAGATTTTCTTATGTAGAAAGCCCAAAATAAAATGTTTAGGATAAGTTTAGAATTCTGTATATTTGTTAGAACAGTATTAATAATTGGTAAAACGGACAACAATTAAGTAAAAAAACATGGAAGATATTTTAACTATTACTGAAGTACTGCCATATAAAGTTAAAGATATTAATTTAGCCGAATGGGGGAGGAAGGAGATAGAAATTGCAGAAAAAGAAATGCCCGGATTAATGGCGATAAGAGAACAATACTCTCAGGCTAAGCCTCTTCAGGGTGCAAGGATTACAGGATCATTACATATGACCATACAAACCGCCGTTTTGATTGAAACACTTATTGAACTGGGTGCTGATGTCAGGTGGGCCAGTTGTAATATTTTTTCCACTCAGGATCACGCTGCAGCTGCTATTGCAGCTAAAGGAGTTCCGGTTTTTGCCTGGAAGGGAGAAACACTTGAGGAATACTGGTGGTGTACTGCACAGGCACTTTCATTTCCCGGGGGAAAAGGACCGAATTTGATAGTAGATGACGGAGGGGATGCTACTCTTATGGTCCACAGAGGATATTATGCTGAAATGGACAAGTCACTTTTAGATAAGGATGTTTCGAATCAGGAGGAGAAGATTATTAATCTAGCTTTAAAGAATATATTAACAGCCCATCCTGATAAATGGAAAAATATGGTTAAGGAAATTCGCGGTGTTTCGGAAGAAACAACCACAGGGGTTAACAGGCTGTATCAGATGATGGGAAAAAACACTCTTCTTTTTCCTGCAATGAATGTAAATGATTCAGTTACTAAATCAAAGTTTGATAATCTATATGGATGCAGGGAGTCGCTTGCTGATGGAATCAAGCGTGCAATGGATGTGATGATTGCCGGAAAAGTTGTTGTTATTTGTGGTTATGGAGATGTTGGAAAAGGATGTGCCCATTCAATGAAGTCATATGGAGCAAGAGTACTTATAACTGAAATTGATCCGATCTGTGCACTTCAGGCAGCAATGGAAGGTTTTGAAGTTGTTACGGTGGAAGATGCATTAAAAGAGGGTAATATTTATGTGACTGCTACCGGAAATAAAGATGTTATCACTCTTGAACATATGAAAGGCATGAAAGATCAATCGATTATATGTAATATTGGACATTTTGACAATGAAATACAAGTAGATCAGCTTAATTCATATAAGGGGGCAAAAAAGATCAATATTAAGCCACAAGTTGATAAATACAGCTTTGATGACGGACATTCCGTTTTTATTTTAGCTGAAGGAAGGCTTGTAAATCTGGGTTGTGCGACCGGACATCCATCTTTTGTGATGAGTACTTCATTCAGTAATCAGGTATTGGCACAGATTGATTTATGGGAAAAAAGACATGAAACAGGAGTGTACATGTTGCCAAAGCATTTGGATGAAGAGGTTGCCCGATTACATCTGGCGCAACTTGGGGTAAAACTGACTAAACTGACAAAGCCGCAAGCAGATTATATCGGTGTTCCGGTAGAAGGGCCATTTAAACCTGAACATTACCGATACTAAGTCAACTTTTTTAATTGCGGATACTTAATCTGTCCCCGTCAATAATACATATATATCTTTTCAAAGGACATATTGCAGGACCGTTAAAAACGTTTCCTTCCTGCATTAACAGATACTTTGAATTGCAGCAGGGGCATTCAACCACTCCTTTAAAGTCTTTATCCTTATCTACTTTACATGAAAAATCTGGTTCATGAGTACAGGTGCGGTCAAAAGCAAAGAATCTGAAGTTTCCATAATCATCCGGTGTTTCAGATTTATAAATAATGATCCCGTTTTTATTTAATCCCTGATTATTTAAGAAATAAACTTCACCGGGCCCAACATTCCCCAAATCAGAAAATATACCAAGAGATATATTTACGTAAACATATGGAAAATCACAGATTTTGTTCTTTTTACATGATACAGGCACTATTATGAAAATAAAGCAAATAAAAATGTTTATATATTTAAAATATTTCTTCATTTTCTGTTAAAGGACGAAATAAATAATAAAATTATATGCTAAAGTCCTGCTAAAGTAGTTTAATTTTTGTAATTTTAAATCTCTTAAATTTCATTTTTAAAGTTATGGAGATTGATCTTGATACCCTGATATATATCTTTGTAATGATTTTATTTGTCATACTAAGTGTTATTGGGAAAAAGAAAAAGCCGGTTCAGCAGCTGCCTTTACCTGCTAAAGGAGCGGATGATTTCGAAAATCCCGAAGATATAATTGCTGCCAGGCTCAGGGCATTAATAGGGGATTATTCACAAAAGGATACTGCAGGCGTTGATGATACAGAAGCTGCTCAAAAAGATAAAGAAAGCATTTCAACAGAAACAAAAACAGAAGTTATTTCAGCTTCGTTTGATAAATATGAAAAAGCTGCCACGGAATATTCTGATCCGCCTGAACAGATTATTTCAAATTATGACGAAATTGAGGATGATGATTTTGTTTTTCAAAGTTTTGATTTTGAAGAATCAGCCCTTATTGAAGGTGATCTAACCAAAAGTGATGTATTTTCACAATCAGGCCTTACTGAAAGATTAATTATTGATGAAATTCAAAATGAATTTGATTTAAGGAAGGCTGTAATTTATTCAGAAGTAATTAAACGTAAGTACATTTAAAACCAATGTTTTACTTTTAAATAAGCAGAAGATTTTGTATATTTGCTGAATAAAGAGTTCGGCTTTGTTGTCCGAAT
>CAZLXM010000130.1:0-2452 GCA_964563105.1 uncultured Bacteroidaceae bacterium | reverse complement strand
AAGATGGTTTAAAGAAGCTTAAAAAAGAGCTTGATCATCTTATTTCTGTTGAAAGGCCTGCTATTTCGCAACAGATAGCGGAGGCAAGGGACAAAGGAGACCTTTCTGAAAATGCTGAGTATGAAGCTGCTAAAGATGCCCAGGGCATGCTTGAAATGAAAATAGCAAGGCTTGAAGAGCAAATTGCTTATGCACGGATTATTGATGAATCCAGAATTGATACATCTTCTGTTCAAATAATGAATAAGGTGAAAATAAAAAACAGAAGTAACAACAGGTTACTGGAATATACTATCGTTTCTGAATCTGAAGCGGATATTAAAGCAGGAAAAATTTCTGTTACAACTCCTGTTGCAAAAGGTTTACTTGGTAAAAAAGTTGGTGATGTTGTAAGTGTTAAAGTTCCATCCGGAATGGTTGAATACGAAATCATAAATATTACTTTATAGACTTAAAAACCTTAATTATGCCTGGTATTTTTTCGAGAATTGTCAATGGCGAGATTCCTTGCTGGAAAATTGCTGAAGATGACCACTATCTTGCTTTTCTTGATATCAATCCTTTATCACGGGGGCATACACTTGTTATTCCTAAAAGAGAAATAGACTATATTTTTGACATTGATGATCAGCTTCTGGCAGGTATGATTGTATTTGCTAAGAGAGTTGCAAAAGCTATTGATAAGGCTATTGAATGTAAAAGAGTTGGAATTGCTGTTCTCGGGCTTGAGGTTCCTCATGCCCATATCCACCTGATTCCAATAAATACAATTTTTGATATCGACTTTAGTCAGCCTAAACTTAAACTTTCCCAGGAAGAATTTAAAGCAATAGCTGAGAAAATTAAAGCTGAAATGATTTAGGGATATCCTCCATTTAGTTCAATTTTATATTAATGACCCGTTATTTATGTTCGGGTCTCTATGTTGTTGTGGCTTAAATTTTATTTTTAAGTTAATATTTTATCATATTTTTTAAGAATCCCTCTTAATCTTATTTTTTTATTTAATTCATAAAATTTTAAAAGATGAAAACATTCAGTTCAATCAAATACCTGACGGTTATACTGCTTTTAACATCATGTTATTTACTGATGAGCTCTTCTGTAAAAATATCTTCCCCTGAAAAACCGCTTGTATTTCCTATTCCCCAACAGTTAAAAATCCGAAGTGATGTTTTTCATCTGGATGAAAATATTTCGATCGTTGTTCCGGTAAATAGTAATGATTATGATTATTTTTTTGCACGCTTTCTTGTAAGGGAATTGAGTGATAACTATGGCATCGCTGTAAAAATTGAAGAATTAGCTGATATTCCCCAAAATAAAAAAGTAATTGTTATAGGTAAATATGATAATCCGCTGATTAATAAATTTTGCAGGGATAATAATATCGGGATAGATGGAGATAATCCCGGCCCTGAAGGATATATTCTTGAGGCTGATAAAAACAGGGTAATAATTGGAGGCAGTGATGATCGTGGTGCATTTTATGGTTTACAATCTTTACGGCAGTTAATTAATAAAAGTAAGGGAAAAAATATTCAGGGTGTTAGTATCAGGGATTGGCCAAATTATCCATTCAGGGCTGTCAGGTTATATATTCCGGGCCCGGATAATATACCTTTCTTTAAAAGGTTCCTCCGGGATTTTATGGCTTTATACAAGTTCAATAAAGTGATAATAGAAGTAAATTGCATGCGGCTTGACAGGCATCCTGAAGTTAATACCGGATGGATTGAGTTTGCGAAATATATGCAATATACCCGCTCAAATTCAACACAGGGTTTACGCGGAGAGTCAAAAAACTCAACCCATCATGATGCCGGAGATGGATTAATTGTTGAAAAAAAGGATGTTAAAGATATAGTAGAATTTGCAGAGGAAAATTTTATAGAAGTAATTCCTGAGATTCCTTCTCTTACCCATGCTTATTATCTCTTAACAAGGCATCCTGAATTGGCAGAATATCCGAATGATATCTGGCCTGATACTTATTGTCCTTCCAATCCTGGCTCATACAAGCTAATGTTTGATGTTTATGATGAATATATTGAGGTTATGAAGCCAAAAATGATTCATATTGGTCATGATGAATGGTGGGGGGCACCTTTGGATATTTGTCCGCATTGTAAAGGGAAGGATTTTTCTGAATTATTTGCTGCTGATATAAATAAAATTTACAACTATCTGACAGATAAAAACATAAAAGTAGCAATGTGGGGAGATTTTCTTTTGGAGAGTGTCCGGGGAAAAGGGCCTCGAAAGAGCACCAGCTCCATAGGAATTCCTTATCAGACTCCCGGGGGCACACGGCCAGAGGTAGTAAAAGAGTCTATTCCAAAAGACATATTAATTTTTAATTGGTTTTATAAAGATCAAAACCGGGACCTGGAGCTCAATGATTTTGGGTTCAAACAGGTATATGGAAACTTTGAACCATATATCAGTAATT
>CAZLXM010000129.1:0-8127 GCA_964563105.1 uncultured Bacteroidaceae bacterium | reverse complement strand
TTTTTCAGATCGTGCCAGAGGATCTCTGATTCCCTCGTTTTTAGTGCATAATAAAAGAATGAACTTTGAATTTATTGGAGTATCAGATATTTGGAGTGTAAGGAGAGAAGCAGGGGCAGAATTTGTGAAAAAGCTTACAGGAAATACTATACGAAAATATCGTAATAATGATGAATTGTATGCTGATAAAGATATTGATGCTGTTATTATTGCCACGGCCGATTTTCAACATGCACTTCATACAGTTGAGGCAGCAAACGCAAAAAAAGATGCATATGTGGAAAAGCCTTTTGCTGAAACTATGGAAGATAACAGACTTGCACTTGATGCAGTAAAAAAATCCGGAATTATTGTTCAAATAGGCTCCCAGAGACGAAGCGGAAAAAATTATCACGCTGCTGCTGATTTTATTCAATCAGGAAAATTTGGGGAAATCGTTATGGTGGAAATGACCTGGAATGTTAATCAGCCAGGCCGCTGGAGACGCCCGGCCGAAGTCAAAAATATTCGTCAACAGGATACCGACTGGAACCGTTTCCTTATGAACAGGCCTTATGAAGCATGGGATCCAAGAAAATATCTGGAATTTCGTTTGTTCTGGCCTTATTCATCCGGTATTCCCGGACAGTGGATGGCCCATCAGATTGATACAGTACACTGGTTTACCGGACTACCTCACCCGAGAAGTGTTGCAGCTAATGGTGATATATATTTATGGAAAGATGGAAGAAGCAATTTCGATACCATGACTGCAGTTTTCGATTATGGTCCGCTGGATGATAAATCCCGGGGATTTCAGGTACTTTATTCTTCCAGATTTACCAATTCGGCAGGCGGAGTGAAAGAAATATATTATTCCAATGCCGGAGAATTAAATCTTAGTACAAATAAGATCACTCCAAATGGGGGACTTACCGAACAATTTGCCAAACCAATGGGTATGGCCCCAAATTTATTAAAAGAAACCTCTCTTGCTGATATCGATGTGCAGATAGTTACCAGTGCAGATACCGGAGCTGATTCAACTACAGTCCTGAATGTACTTAACTGGATGGAATGCGTTCGCAGCCGTAAAACTCCGAATGCACCAATTGAAGCCGGATATAACCATTCTATTGCTAATATTATGACCACAGCAGCCTTACGTACTGGTGAGTTTGTAACCTTTGATACAAAAACGCAGGAAGTTATGGCCGGAGGAAAGGTGTTCAAATATTAATGCCATAATATTGATTATAATGTCACTTATAACGAAAAGTGATTTTTAAAATAAATATTTATTTAATCCTGCCGGGGTAAACACTCAGGCAGGATTTTTAATTTTATTAAAAATATAATTTTCTACTATGGTCAATAAAAGAATACACCGGCTTCCTGCTAAAACTTTTTTTATAACGGGACTTATCTCCATATTCTTGTTAATTCTTTTTCATCTAAAAGTTTCGGGATCATTTGCATATAATGATTATTTTTCCTGTGACGGCAATCTGATTAAAAATAAGGAAACTTTTAATGGGGGCCCTGTTCATGATACGGCTGATTTTTCAACTTTTACAAGTTATGATATTATTATCAGTAATGGCAAAATCATTGACGGATCCGGGAATCCCTGGTATTATGGCGATATTGGAATAGTTTCTGACAAGATAGTTAAAATAGCCTGTTTAAAAGATGAAAAAGCAAAACTCAGGATCAATGCCGCCGAAATGTTTGTTACACCTGGATTTATTGATATTCACACTCATTCTGACAATAACATCCTTACTATTCCTACAGCCGATAATTCTGTTCATCAGGGCTTAACCACTATAGTTGCAGGAAATTGCGGCGGATCACCTTTACCACTTGGGGAATTTTTTGAAAAAGTCCAAAATACAGGTATAAGTATAAATTTTATTTCATTGGTTGGCCATAATTCAGTACGGCGTAAAGTTATGGGCAGCGAAAACAGACCTCCATCCGAAGCAGAGCTTAATGAAATGAAAAAATTAGTGGCCGAGGCGATGCAACAAGGTGCATTCGGGCTTTCTACAGGCTTATATTATACACCCGGAAATTATGCAGCTACTGAAGAAATTATTGAACTGGCCAGGATTGTCTCTGACTATGGGGGAATTTATGTAAGCCATTTGAGGGATGAAAGTGATTATAATATCGGGCTTATAGAAGCGGTAAAAGAAGCTGTTTTCATTGGCGAAGCTGCAAATATCCCCGTTCAGATATCTCATTTAAAATGCCTTGGCAAACCCGTTTGGCATAAATCAGATGACATATTGGAATTGATTCATAAAGGAAGAGAAAAAGGGATAGATGTCAGATTTGATCAATATCCCTATACAGCTTCCAACACCGGCCTGTGGGGTGCTGTTGTTCCGGCATGGGCACAGGAGGGAGGATCAAAAATGTTCTTTAAAAAGCTGGAAGACCCTGAAATTAGTGATAAACTTAGATCAGGAATTCAATCAAATATTGTTCGTAGGGGAGGCCCGGGATCACTGTTTATTCTAAATGAAGGAAAATACTTGTCTGAACTTGCTGAATCCTGGGGCCTTGATCCGACTGATGCCGTGATTAAAATACAGAGGGAAGGGGGATCTTCTGTAATTTCTTTTAATATGACTGATTATGATCTCGAAAATATTATACAAAACCCTGTTGGCATGATAGGTTCAGACGGAAGTATCAGTAGTAAACTGAAAGCCGGGCATCCCCGTGCTTTTGGAACATTTCCGCGTGTATTTGAAGTATATGTTAAAGAAAAAAAAATACTTACATGGGAAGAGGCAGTCAGAAAGATGAGCTCTGCTCCTGCAAATCGTCTGGGATTAACTGATCGTGGACTGATCCGGCCGGGAATGATAGCAGATTTAGTTATTTTTAACCCGGAAACCATCAGGTCAAAAGCAAATTATGAAAATCCGGGTGAATATCCTGAAGGGATCAATTATGTAATAATTAACGGGGTTCCTGTAATTGAAAATGGCAAACATACAGGGATCAGGGCAGGAAAGGTTCTCAGGCACCAGCCTTAAAACACTTATAAAATGATACAGCAAATTCAAAAATTAGGTACTGCAGGATTAATTGCTACAATGGCTTTTTCATGCGCTGAAAACAAAAAGGGACAGGCCCCGAATATTATATGGATATTGATGGAAGACTGGGGTTATCAATTATCATGTTATGGTGAAAAAGGAGTATATACCCCCAATATTGATAAATTTGCTTCTGAAGGCATCAGATTTACAAATTCATATTGTACAGCTCCTGTTTCTTCCCCCTCCAGATCTGCAATGATAACCGGATTTTATCAGAATTATATTGGTGCCCATCAACATCGCACAGAGCCACCAGGATTTGAAAAAGCACCATTACCTTATGGTATTAAACCTATTACACATTTATTGGAAGATGCCGGATATTTCACTTGTTTTATGGAAACCAGAAAGACTGATTTCAATTTTACACTTGAGCGGGACCCTTATCAGGGTGAAGACTGGAGCGAACGAAAAGAAGGGCAGCCTTTCTTTGCACAACTTACCTTCCCCGGAACACACCGGATTTGGAGCCGGGACCCTCTACGACCGGTCAATACTGAAGATGTAGTTCTGCCCCCTTATTATCCCCAGACTGAATTTGCAAAACGTGACTGGGCAAACGGTCTCGAAAGTGTACAAAGAGTTGACAGGCAGATTGGTAAAATACTTGAACGGCTTGAAGAAGAAGGCTTATCAGATAATACTCTGGTTTTTATCATAGGAGATAATGGTCGTTGTATGCCACGGGGAAAACAGTTTTTATATGAAGGAGGTATTCAGGTCCCGATACTTGTACGCTGGCCAAAAAAAATAAAGGCAGGCCAGGTTATAGATGATCTGGTTACAACTATTGATATATCAAAAACTATACTGGATGTTGCGGGTATTGTTCCTCCACATCCCCTGCATGGGGTAAACCTTCTTGACGGAAGTGCAAAAAAGAGAAAATATATTTTTGCTTCCAGAGATAAAATGGATGGAACACATGATGCCATGAGGGCGATAATTTCCAAAGAGTTTAAACTGATCCATAATCTTATGCCCGAAAGGCCTTATTGCCAGTTTAACAGATATAAAGAGACTAACTATCCGGTTCTTGCCCTCCTAAATGTACTTAATCTTAAAGGAGAATTACCACCCGAACAGGCAAGGTTTATGGCAGGCTCAAAACCTGAATTTGAATTATATGATTTGAAGAATGATCCCTATGAGTTAAATAATCTCGCTGATAACCCGGAATATAAATCTGTTAAATCAGAATTAATGCAGGAATTAAAAAACTGGCGTGAAAATGTTATTAAAGATGAGGGCATTACAGAAGAATTCCGAAAGGGGGGATGGCCTTCCGATTATCCTACAAGAACGCTCAAAGAATGGGAAGATGTTCTGGAATTATGGCAGTCATGGGTTTTTCGATCACCTGACAGCAAAGTCACTCATCCGGGTAAAGAAATTGCTAAAACTCATCTTGTGGAAGTTCCCGGTTATTAATTGGAAATAATATTGAAAAAATATGAAATTCCTGTTTTATTTGAAGCTGCTTTTATTTTATCTCTTTTTTGCCATTTCATGTAAACCTGAATATTTAGGAGATCCCCGGCTGGTAAAAACAATTAATTCTGACTGGACATTCAATTATTTTCCCTCCGGCGAAGCTGACATTGATATAGCAATGCCAGATTTTGATGATTCTGAATGGAAAGCTGTTGCACTTCCACATACGTGGTCAACTTATGAAACAACCCGGGAAATCCATCCATTTATTTATAATGCCTCAGAAAGAGATGATCCTTACTGGTGGTATGGATGGGGATATTATCGAAAGAAATTTCGTATTGATAAAAGCTTAAAAAATAAAAAGGTATTTATTGAGTTTGACGGAGTTCAAAAATATACAAAAGTATTTCTTAATGGTGTATATATTGGAGATCATAAAGGAGGGTTCACTTCTTTTTATTTTGATCTTACACCTCAAATTGTATGGGGTTCAGATAATTTCCTAGTAGTTATGGTCAGTAACCGGCGAAATGATGAACATCGGATCCCACCGATGAATGCCGGGAACTGGAATGTTTATGGAGGAATTTATCGTGATGTCAGACTATTGATTAAAAACCAAATCCACATTCCATTCCAGGGATCTTACAAACATGAAGGTGGTACTTTTATTACTACTCCTGTTGTGACACATGAAAGTGCTGATGTCAGGGTGCGTACCTGGATAAAAAATGATCTGGGAAGCCCACAGCTTGTGGAACTTGAAACTTTAATCATTGATCCTTCCGGAGAAGAGATACTGAAAAAAACTGATTCCAAAACAATAGCCTCCGAAATTCCGGAAGAATTCAATCAATATTTTAAGAACTTGATTAATCCGGAATTATGGTCGCCTGATAACCCTGTACTTTATAAAGTTGTTTCCAAAGTCCTTGTAAATGGACGCCTTGTTGATGAATATAGCAGCCCGCTCGGTTTTAGATATTTTCACTGGGATTATGAGAATGATGACCTTTATTTAAACGGTAAAAAAATTAACATCCTTGGTACAAATCGTCATCAGGAGTATCCCTGGCTGGGAGATGCCCATCCAAAATGGATTGCCCGTATGGATATGAACGATATAAAATACAATTTGGGACATAATTTTATGCGCCTTACACATTATCCAAATGACAAATATTTATATCAACTTGCCGATTCATTTGGAATTATTATGGTAGAAGAAGTTCCAAATATAAAGAGTATTGATTTTTCAGAAGAAGTACAGGAACAGAATGTTCGTGAAATGATCAGACGTGACCGCAATCATCCTTCAATTTTTTTCTGGAGCATGGGAAATGAAACAACAGACGCTGCCGATTCCAAATGGGCAATTGAAGAGGATACGACACGAATCATTCACCTGAGGAAGGGTGAACAGGGAGGTGACTATATTGATCATACACATGAAAATCTTGATATGGAAAACCTTCTCAGGGTTACGGTCAGAGGCTGGTTCGATCAGGATGATGCTCCCCCCGGTATTAATTCCACTCCGGAAAATGGACAACATAGCAGTAATGAAACATGGCAGCATGAAATGGCAAGGATCAGGGACGGGAGTATAAGGGGACTTCTTGGTGATAATTGTATGTCCTGGCTTTACGAAGACCATGGGGCTGACAGGGAATATTTGAATTGCATTTTAAAACATATTAATCCTAAAGGATGGGTTGATATGTATCGTCAGCCAAAATATCTTTACTGGCTGACAAAAGCAAACTACACCGATATTCCTGTAGTATTCATACACCCTCATTTTTGGCGTAAAAAATACATAGGTCAGGAAAAAAATATTCAGGTTGACTCAAATTGTGAGGAACTTGAACTTTATGTTAATGGTAAAAGTGCCGGGATTAAATATCCACAGCGTGATAGTTTCAATACTGTAACTTTCAAAAATATTCTTGTAGAAGAGGGGAACATTAATGCTGTGGGCATAAAAGACGGGAAAGAATACTATCATATCATAAGTATGCCTGGTCCGGCGGCAAAAATTATTGCATATTCCCGGCAAAAAGTTATCAATGCCGACAGAAGTGGCATTGCTATTATTTTTGTTGATATTCTTGATAAGGATGGAAACCAGGTCTTTGATGCCTCCAATACCCTGGAGTGGACTGTGTCAGGACCTGCTAATCTTATAGGCCCCGGGATCTATGAAAGTGATATAATGAAGCATGAAGAAATGGAAGGAACGGGATATACTGTTGTTCCTGTTGCAAATCTTATCAGATCAACAAATATCCCCGGAAAGATAAAAATTACAATTTCTTCTGAAGGGCTTGAATCAGCTGAACTTATTATTACATCTGTAAAACCGGATGATAAAGTTACCTGGCTCAAAGAACAGCCACTTTCTGATAAGGGCAGGTTATCTGTTAGAAGGATTAATGAAGATAAGCCCGATTTTAACGAGATTCCTCTGACTATTTTGCCACTAAGGGAAAATTATACCCTGAATGGAAAAACGGTCAAAGAACTGATCCCGGAATTAAGGGGCTTTATTGCTGAACGAAATTTTGGCGATTTTAGAAAATATAAAGCCTTTAATTACCTGCTGGAAGCTCTTGCATTAAGACTGGAAAGCATGAACGGATATCTTATAGCTGATGATTTTAACTTTTATATTGACCAGTTTAATGCACTTGCAGTGATCGAGGACTTTATTATAAAAGCAAATATTCCGGTAAGTAAAAAGAATAGCTTAACGGAATATTATGCAGATAAGGTCCTCATCAAAGGCAATCAGATTGATATTCAGGAAGAAATAAAGAAATTAAAAAATAATTGATATTTTATTTCAGCCAGTTTAATAATTCATTTCTAATCTGATATTCATTTTGACCTGATAAAATTTTCAGATTATCAGCGACATTTCTTAATCCATACTGAGACTTTATTACTGAAATGTCTTCATCGATCATGGTCCTGTCACTTATTTCCCCTTTCCCGTCTGTTACATTTATCATGAGCAGTTTTTTGGGTGCCAGATTTGCTGCCAGGTCCGGAAGATCATAAGCCTTAAGGGCCCCGGGGACAGTGCTGTGAATGAATTCCGGTTTATAAAAACGACTCATCACTATTGACCTGTATGAAGAATATGGTTCAATCAAAATTATTCGTGAAATAGAAGGAGTAAATAAGGCTGAATGTAAAAGTACCGGCGAGAGCTCTTTTTTTGCAATACATGAAATTTCAGAGGGTTTGACATATTTCTCCAGTATCCTTACCAGTTTATTTACATCTCCGGCGCGTATCCCGGTTATACTTCTTCCTATAAGCATAGAGGCAAACCAGATATTATATGATACATTCTCAATATAGGCATCTCCCTGATATATTCCCGGACCGGTTTCACCGGTTCCTGCCATATCAGGGGCCAGTACAGTGTATCCCTGATTTACCAGCCACTCTATTTCACCTCCTTCTTCAGCCTCAGTATTTTTACCGGAGGGATGTAAATAAATAATTGCCTTATTATTTGGATTTTCAGGCGTAAATATAAGATAAGGGACAGGGTAATTTCCTTCACCTGAAATAAAGTATT
>CAZLXM010000128.1:0-8244 GCA_964563105.1 uncultured Bacteroidaceae bacterium | reverse complement strand
AAAAGCATTTTATAAAATTCCCGAAACGCTAATAAGCTCATAATAATGTTTTTTTGAATTTAAAAACGTTTAATATTTAATAATCATTGAAAGAATAGAATATAACAAATTAAATAAATAATTTCCTGTTAAAACTTAAATGTAATCCTGTACTATTTTTATACATGTTTCCTTTGTCAATGCCTAATGCAATATTAACATCAGTTTTGAAAAACAATTTCGGTAATGTGACTTTAAACAAAATTGAAGCCTGAGTCTTTACCGAAGAAAAAGGAAAGTTGTATGTTCCATAATTATGAGAATAAGTAAAGAAGATCTTATAATTCATAAAATCTGTTTTACCCGAGATTGCTGCATGTAATGCCTTAAACCTGTTGTTATTAAAGTATTCAACATCATTTTTAAAATTTGATAATGCGGGAGAAGTAAACAGAGGATTACCTATTCCCATATCATGATAGGACCATCCCATATTATAAAGCCAGTGATTAAAATAATTATCATTAGAAGTAGCGGTGTCTAAAGGGCTATTATAATTGTCAGGCCTGCCACTTTGATTTGTGGTAGAAAGGACCTCTATTAATATATTATCAATGACAGATTGATTTTTAAGTGTTAATAAAATACCGTACATGCCATCCATCAAATTATTGAGCTCCAATCCACTTTTATCCTCAAAAATTGATTGCCAATAAAAACTCATTTTAATTGGTTTTAAATCAAGATCAATTTTCAGGTTATAACTTCCCAGATGATTTCCTGCTACATTTAATTGTTCCATTTCATGTGCATTTTTCCCGCCTGAGGATGCAAAAAATATTCTTAAATATTCTTTGAAGCTACCAGGAAGCCGGCCCATTAATGGATTATTTGATATTCCGGCCCACTGTGCATAATGATGTAGCCCGAATGAAAAGTTAAGTGAATTGCTTCCCCTGACTTTTAAATATAAATATTTATGATGAAGACGTGCTTTATTAACAAATTGATTATTATCGAATAAGCCATGATATAAACCTCCTTTTATGGAAATATGGTTTTTTAGAAATGGGAGTTTATGATATTCAGGTATAGAGATAGACATAGCAGGTAAAGGTAAAGTATTTCCTGACCAGAGTAAACCGCCTGAACTAAGATTAATATCTTCATTGCTAAAGATTTCTCTTATTCTTCCTATTTGAAAACTAAAAGGTTGGTATTTAATACCCGCAAATATCTCTTCGGGATAAATCTGGTAATTAAAACTATATCTATTGATAAGTTTTGCCCCATAGTTAAAATCAAACTTTTTATTTGTATTTATTTTTTTTTGCAGATTAATTGCTGAGTATATATTAAAAGAATTTTCTTCAAGAAGGCTATATTGATTCGATACAAGCCAGAAAGGCAATCGTCCTGATAATCCCCCTGCAACACCAAAACTCAGGTCTATTTCATGTTGCCTTTCCTGTGCGCTTAGTATAATATATGAAACTAATAATAGTATAAAAAGCAAGATTTTCTTCATGATATCGTTATATAAATAATCATGATCTTTGAAAATTTTAAAGCCATTTCCTTATTTGGATGTTATTATTTATTAGTAAATTTAAATAAATCATTAATTCGGGGAAAATAAAAGACTATAATAAATTATCCCTGATATGTTTTGATATGCTTTCTTTTGGAGATAAACATTTCTCATAAATGTTTAAGTCTGTTAATCATATTGAGTTGAAGAATTTTTTAAAAATTTAAAACATTTCTTTGACATGTTCCGTACACAGGAATTGACAATTAGTACACATCATTATAAATATTTATTACTTTTGCTTAAATTTTAAGCTATAAAACAATATGGAAGTTATGGCAAAAACTAATGGCTTTGAGAATCATACGATTAATTTAATCGGGAATGGCACAACAATCGAAGGTAACATTGCTTCAAACGGGGATATAAGGATTGATGGAATTTTGAAAGGGAATATGTCAACAAAAGGAAGGATAATTGTCGGTGAAACCGGCCGGATTTATGGAGAAATTAAATGCAAAAACCTGGATGTTGAAGGCCTCATTGAAGGTAAAGCAACAATTTTAGAACTAATAGCACTTCGGAGCCGCTCAAAAATTATGGGGGATATTTCCACAAACAAACTGGCTATTGAGCCAGGGGCAGTATTTACCGGTCGTTGTGATATGCCGGGGAATTCCTTCGTTTATGAGGAGGAAAGTGAAGACTCAAAATAAAAATAATAATCCGCTTGAAAAATATGCAAAATATTCAGGGCTGGTTTTTCAAATGGCAATAGTTATTTTTATTTTCGTATGGGCAGGGAAAATTCTTGATCAGAGATTTATGAATGAAAAGAAGGTCTTTATCATAATTTTTTCTTTACTTGGTGTATTTATTGCACTATATCTTGCACTCAAAGATTTTATAAATTTTAAAAAGAAAAAATGAAATTTTGGAAATTTGTTTTTCATCTGATTATTATTTATTCTCTTCTCTTTACAGGCTTTTTTATTTCTTCGGAAGTTTTAAATATTGGCCTCCCATTTTCTGCCACTATAATTATACTTACAACTGGTTTAGTAATTAGTTTTATTTCTTTACTCTTTTTTTCGAACAGTATAGAAAAAGGTAAACAAAACAAAATAATTTCATTATTAACGGCATTTGGAATAAAATTTATACTCTATCTTGGTTTTATTGCAATATATTACTTTTTATCAGATATAAAAAGCACTTCTTTTCTTGTTACATTCTTTATAGTTTACATAATATTTACATATTATCTTTTAAAAATTTTTATTAAAACGCTTAGCATAAATAAATCTGAAGCTTAAATGCTTACATCCGGAAAATATATAATGAAAATAAAGGGACTTTTATTCAGTTTATTGTTTATCTGTATTTCTTCCCTGTCTTTTGCCAATGACAAACATGAAATTTTAGCTTCAGGGCCGGATAGTGATGACGGGGAATTTAATGTGAATGAATATATATTTAATCATATAAAAGATGCTCATGAATGGCATTTGTGGACAACTTCGGACGGGCATCATGTTAATGTTTCCCTTCCGGTAATTCTTTTTAGCAAATTCTCAGGCTTACATGTTTTTATGTCAAATAAGTTTGCTCATGGCAGCTCTTATAAGGGGTTTGCCAAAATGACGGGAGGAGAATATAAAGGGAAAATTGTGAAAGTGGATCAATCAGGAAGCATTATTGAAGTGCCCCTGGATTTTTCGATCACTAAAAATGTTGCCGGTATGCTGGTAGTTATTATTGTTATGCTTATTGTTTTTACCAGGATGGGTAAATTATATAATAATGAAAAAGCATATATTCCGCGCGGAATTTTTGGTATCATTGAAATAGTGATAATTTTTATCAGGGACCAGGTTGCTATCCCAAATATTGGTGAGAAAAAATATCTGAGGTTTATGCCTTATTTATTGACGGTATTCTTTTTCATTTTAATTAATAATTTATTCGGGCTTATACCATTTTTCCCCTTTGGTGCCAATATAACGGGTAATATTGCCGTGACTTTGGTTTTGGCTGCTTTTACCCTTGTTATTACAGCTTTAAGCGGGACAAAAGAATACTGGAAGCATATTGTAGCGCCACCTGGTGTTCCTCTTTGGCTTTCTCCGATAATAATGCCAATTGAGGTTGCAGGAATATTTATAAGGCCTTTTGCCCTGATGGTTCGTCTTTTTGCAAATATTACAGCAGGTCATATAATCGTATTGAGCCTGGTAGGCCTGATTTTTATTTTCCGTTCACTAACTGTTGCCCCTGCTACCATTGCATTAGTATTATTCATGGATTTTCTCGAAATTTTAGTTGCTGTTTTACAGGCTTATGTTTTCACTTTACTGAGTGCTTTATTCATTGGTCTGGCAGCAAAAGAACATGAGGATTAATATATGTTTAATTTTTAATTTTTTTATTATGACATTTACAGCATTAGGATTAGGCTTGATTGTGGTCGGTGTGGCTTTTGGTATCGGATGGATCGGCAGCAAGGCTATGGAAGCGATAGCACGTCAGCCTGAAGCTGCTTCAATGATCCAGACATCAATGATCATTTCAGCTGCTCTGATTGAAGGCGCTACTTTATTTGCAATTGTAGTTGCTCTTATTACAGCTTCTTAATTTAATTTCTGCCTTTAACGGTTGGTTAAAGGCAGATTTTTAACTATTAAATTTTAAAGTTATGGATCTTGTAACACCTGGAATTGGCCTTGTTTTTTGGACTACATTGATATTTCTTTTTGTTTTGGTTATCCTTAGGGCTTTTGCCTGGAAACCTATTATGAATGCACTTAAAACGCGTGAAGATAGCATAAAGGGCGCATTAAAAGCAGCAGAAAAAGCACGTGAAGATATGGAAAAATTAAAGGCCGGAAATGAAAAAATAATCCAGGAAGCAAAAATGGAAAAAGATGCTATATTAAAAGAAGCAAAGAAAATTAAAGATGCTATAATCAATGAGGCCAAAGAAAAAACAGAAGAAGAAACCTATAAAATGATTGAAGCCGCAAGAATTAAAATTGAAGGGCATAAACTTGCTGCTATGGAAGAAATAAAAGAGCAAATTATAATCCTTTCTGTTGAAATGGCTGAAAAGATACTTAGGGAGAAACTTTCAAGTGATGAAAAAAATAAAGAACTCATTAACCGCCTTATGAATGATATTAAGCTTAATTAGAAGTTATTAAAGTATGAATGAAAGCCAAATAGCTGTCAGGTATTCCAAGGCCCTTTTTCTAAATGCGCTTGAAGAAAATATCCAGGATAAAGTGATGGATGATCTCAAATATATCTCCGAAACTTTCAGGAATAAAGATATGATTTTCTTTATGGAGAGTCCTGTTGTGAAGTCTAATTTGAAAGAGGGGTTATTTAAAGAAATTTTTCAGGATAAAATTGAAGAGCTTACATTAAATTTTTTAATGCTGGTTTTAAAAAATAAAAGAGAGAATTATTTAAATCGTATTATATACAATTATCAAAAAATCCATAAAGCCCATAAAGGGTTAAAAAGAGCGGAAATCATTGTTTCCGGGAAAATTGAAGAAGAAACAAAATTAAAATTCCATAAAATTTTAAAGGATATATTTAATTCTGAAATTGAGGTTATTGAAAAAATAAAACCTGAGATAATCGGAGGATTTATAATTCAGGTTGAAGACATACAGATTGATGCAAGTTTAAGTACCTCGCTCAATAAATTGAAAGAGTCCTTATTATATAATAATACAAGATAATTAAAGTATGAGTATGACTGAAATCAGACCTTCGGAAGTTTCTGAAGTTATTAAAAGACAGCTTAAAAACTTCAGTACCCTGATTGAATTAGAAGAAATAGGAAAAGTTTTACAGATTGGTGACGGGATAGCCCGTATTTATGGATTGTCAAATGTACGCTCTAATGAATTAATACAGTTTGACAGCGGAGTTATGGGAATTGTACTTAATCTTGAAGAAGATAATGTTGGAGCTGTTTTACTTGGATCATCAGAGCTGGTGAGTGAAGGGGATACAGTTAAAAGGACCGGAAGGATCGCTTCGATAAATGTAGGTGAAGGCCTGCTTGGCCGTGTAATTAATACCCTGGGTGAAGCTATTGACGGGAAAGGACCTGTTAAGGGGCATCTATATGAGATGCCGCTGGAACGTAAAGCACCCGGCGTAATTTACCGGCAACCCGTAAAAGAAGCATTGCAAACCGGTATTAAAGCCATTGATGCCATGATCCCAATAGGAAGAGGACAGCGGGAACTTATTATTGGGGACAGGCAGACTGGTAAAACATCGATAGCAATAGATACAATAATTAATCAGAAAGAATTCCATATCAGGAATGAAACTGTTTATTGTATTTATGTTGCAATCGGTCAAAAAGGTTCAACAGTTGCAAACATTGCAAAAACGCTGGAAGATTCCGGAGCTATGCCATATACAGTTATTGTATCAGCTACAGCCTCAGATCCCGCTGCGCAGCAATTTTATGCCCCGTTTGCCGGAGTGGCAATTGGTGAATACTTCAGGGACACCGGAAGACCTGCTTTAATTATATTCGATGATTTATCAAAACAGGCTGTTTCATACAGAGAAGTATCATTATTACTACGAAGGCCTCCGGGCCGTGAAGCCTATCCGGGGGATGTTTTTTATCTGCATTCACGCTTGCTGGAACGGGCTGCTAAAATAATTGACTCGGATACAATTGCTAAACAAATGAATGACCTGCCCGATAGTATTAAACATCTGGTTAAAGGAGGAGGATCATTAACAGCACTTCCAATAATTGAAACCCAGGCAGGTGATGTTTCAGCCTATATTCCCACTAATGTTATTTCTATTACTGACGGGCAAATATTCCTTGAGTCAAATCTTTTTAATTCCGGTGTCAGGCCTGCTATAAATGTTGGAATATCAGTATCCAGGGTTGGAAGTAATGCCCAAATTAAATCATACAGAAAAATTGCCGGGACCCTAAAACTGGATCAGGCTCAATATAGTGAACTTGAAGCCTTTTCAAAATTCGGTTCTGATCTTGACGCTGCAACACTCGCAGTTCTGGATAAAGGGGCAAAAAATGTGGAATTATTAAAACAGGGATTACATGCCCCCATGCCTGTTGAAAAACAAATTGCTGTAATTTTCTGTGGAACAAGAGGTTTACTTACTAATGTCCCTCTTGAAAAAGTTAAAGAGTTTGAGGCTGATTTTCTGTCTTATCTTGAAATCCACCATAAAGATCTGTTAAGAAAGCTTAAAGCCGGAGAACTAAATAATGAAATGACAAATATCCTGGAGAATTCTGCAAAAGAAATCGCAAATAAATATTCTTAGCCCAAAGAACTTAAAATAATATGCAGAATCTTAAGGATATAAGGAATAGGATCGCTTCTGTCAAATCAACACAACAGATTACAAATGCCATGAAAATGGTATCTGCCGCGAAATTAAAAAAATCCCAGGATGCTATTTTTCAATTAAAGCCTTATGATGAAAAACTTAAAGAAATAATTGATTCTATAAGTGATTACTGTAAAAATGCAAAAAACTCTATTTATTGTGTTGACCGGTCTGTTGAAAAAGTCTTAATAATAGTTATCAATTCGAACAGGGGTCTTTGTGGCGCCCTGAACCAGAATGTTATTCGCAAAACAATTCAAATAGCACATGAAACTTATAGCTATCAGTTAAAGAATGATAATCTTGATTTTTTTATTATCGGGAAAAAAGCTGAAGAAGCATTGCGAAAAAGGAATTTTAAAATAATCAATACAAGGCATGATATTTTTAATGATCTGAATTTTGAAAATGTAAAATTAATTGCAAAAGATATAATGGATCAATTTACAAATGGTATTTATGACCGGATTGATCTTATCTATAATCAGTTTAAAAATGTCGGGGTCCAGATACTTACCACTGAACAATATTTACCTGTAAAATTAAAAGAAAAAGTTGAAGAACTCCCTTTCATCACCAAATATGAGACTTTTATTGATTACATTTTTGAGCCTTCAAAAAATAAGATCATTGAAGAACTTTTGCCAAAAATGCTAAAAATTCATTTTTATAAAGCTGTACTCGATAGTAGTGCATCCGAACATGGAGCAAGAATGACTGCCATGCATAAGGCCACAGATAATGCAACAGAACTGTTAAAAGAGTTATCGCTTGAATATAATAAAGCACGTCAGGCTGCTATAACAAAAGAAATCCTTGAAATCGTCGGCGGAGCTGAAGCATTGAAGGTTTAATCTTGAAAAGCCTGGCTTTTTGTCTCAAATAACATAATTATTATCCTGCTTAAGAAATTTGATAATTCTGTATTGCAGAATTATATCTATTCTTTTTGTATTCTTTTAAAAACGGTCTCTTATAGACCGGTTAAAAAGTCTTATGTCCCTTCCCTTAATTTTTGAAATTCTGATAATTAAAAGCAGAACTGTCAATTTTTAAAACACTTTAACCCTCTAATAATACTTTTTTAATTAATTTATCTGACTAATTTAATTAAGCCAAGCAATTGATCAGCAGTTAATTAAAGCATTGCGAGTGTGTTTTTATGTAAAAACATACAAATATTTTTCATTTAAATTTTGTAAGTAATAAAAATTGCATAAATTTGCAAAAGAGATGAATAAATATACATGACAACGAAAAGCCACAGATTACGTACCATTCGCAAATTAATTACGAGGGATAAAGTTTCAAGCCAGGATGAACTGATG
>CAZLXM010000127.1:0-8507 GCA_964563105.1 uncultured Bacteroidaceae bacterium | reverse complement strand
TTTATTCTCGGTGACATATGTAATCCAGCCGTCACAGGGTGCATAAACAGCTATATTCCTGTTATCCCGAATTACATCAATATAATGATGGTCAGTTGGGAAAACATGTCCCCCCTCAGGATAATAATGGCCCAGGGGAATAAAACGAATAATATCTTCAAAGGCAACTGGTGAAACTGTGAATACAACGTCATCAGAACAGGAAGGAAGTGATAATACAAAATCTTTCTCTTTTTTACAGGCTGAAAAAGAAATTAAAAACAATATAAAAAACCAAAAATATTTTATCATCTAAAAAATATTTATTTACAAAGATCAAAAACTTCACTGTGAAAGTACAATTCCGACAGGACAATGATCTGATCCGCCTATTTCATCAAGGATGAATGCCCCTTTTACTTGCGGAAGACAGGATTCGCTTACAAGAAAATAATCAATCCTCCAGCCTATATTCCTTGGACGGGCACCAGCCCTGAAACTCCACCAGGTATATTTTTCTGTTTTATCGGGATATAAATGACGAAAAGTATCAATAAAGCCACCCCCAATAAGTCTTTCTATACCATCAATTTCCTCCTGCATATATCCTGCCGTTTTATTATAATTAGCTTTAGGACGTGCCAGGTCAATATCTCTGTGGGCCACATTCAGGTCACCGCAAATAATCAAAGGCTTTACTCTTTCAAGATCTTTTAAATATGCGAAAAAGGCCTTATCCCATTCCTGCCGGTAATCAAGCCTGGCAAGCTCACTGCCTGAATTAGGAACATATACATTTATAAGAAAAAATTTTTCAAATTCCAGACATAATACTCTTCCTTCATTATCAAATTCTTTAATATTGATCCCTTTCGAAATACTTAAAGGACTGACCTTTGAAATAACTGCCGTTCCCGAATATCCGGGCCTTTCGGCAGAATTTAAGAAAAGATACTGTCCGTTAAGTGATCCCAGGGCTTCAGAAACCTGATGATCATTAGCTTTGGTTTCCTGTAAACAGATTATATCCGGATCAATAAGGTTCAAATTATTAAAAAAATCTTTTTTTACAATGGCACGAATTCCATTAACATTCCAGGATGTGATTTTCATACAAAAATTATTTATTCATGTTTTATAATCCATAATTCTAAATCGCCCCAAAGCCAGCAATAAATTAATGCTTCAGTTAATTACCAAAGTAAAGATATTAAAAAATTCGAAAATCTTTAAAGGCTGAAATTTGAAAGAATATTTAGAAAGTATTTCCCTTCTTATTATGATAATACGTTTTCGATTCTTTTTTCTTTGTAATAGGTATATTCCAGTTTAAATATTTTAAATTTTTGACATGACCTGATATTATCAGGGCCCATTTATTCCATTTACAAAATTATCCCTGCAACTGATATTATAACTTAATTCGCCATTTTTATTTATATTTTTCGGGAAAAAACAAAAAATTGATATTAAATTATGTGTATCTTGGACATTTAGACGGAAATTATTTATGTCCGGTAAAACGGACTTTGTGTTAACTCCGGCTTCCTTTATTTTAGCTTAATATAGAAAAAGTTAAACATTACTAAAAAAAATATTCGTGGCTCTTATTGATCTTACGCTTCCGTGGGATACTATGGAAATAAAAGAAAAACTGATCCCTTTGAAGTCAGAAAAAATATCTTATAAAGCTGTTGTTTATGATTTCAAACTAAATTCAATGACAGGCAGCTATATTGATTTTCCGGGTCATATTCTTGAAACTGCAGACGGAATGAATGCAGGTAATTTCCCGCTTTCTGATTTTTACCGGGTGCCTGCAACCTTTCTCCGTCCCAGGCGTTCGGGAAACGCTATTTCGGCAAATGAACTTGAGGAAGCTCATGGAAAATCGCTTAAAACACCCTGTCTTGTAATTCATGGCAAAGCAGGAACGAAGATACCACTGATCAGCAGGCAGATCTGTCTTTCAATGGATGCTGTGGACTGGATAATTAATTATGGCTGTAAACTTCTTATTAGCGATAGTTACGAAAGCGAAAATCTGGATGGTGTTTTTTTGAAATTGTTCAAAGCGGGAATAAGTACAGTTTGTATGCCCGCAAACCTTGACAAAATCAATTCGGATAAAATGAAAATTTCTGTTATCACGCCACTTTTAAATGATATGGTTCAGGTACCATGTCGTATTATTGCAGAAATTGAATAATTAAAGGTATTATTATAAAATGGATAAACCGGAACTTAAAAAAACTCTTTCAAAAATTGGACTTCAGAATGGTGATTCTGTTATTTTACATTCTTCATTCCTGAGCCTGGGGCGTTTCAATGGCGGCCCTGATGCGGTTATAGAAGCATTTTTGGAAACTCTTGGAAACGAAGGAACACTTGTCGTTCCAACATTTGGCGCATTGGGTATTATTACGGAAAAACTCAGGGAGCATCCTGAAGCAATAAAAAGTTATTGTAACGGGGCAACTGTTGCTGCAGTTGGAAAAGCTGCAAAAATGCTATGCGGGGAACACTGGAAGGCTAAAACTCTGCATGGAAAAGATACTCCTTATACCCGCCTGGCTGAAATAGGAGGATATGTGTGCCTGCTTGGTGTGGATCAGGATCGTAATACAACACTGCATTCGGTTGAAGCATTACTTGAATTACCATATTTAAGCACGCATAGTGGCAAATTCATTGATGAAGAGGGTACAGACCGTTTCGGCGAATGGAAATATTTCCCGGGGCCTCACAGGGATTTTATCGGTCTTGACCGTTATTTTCGCGAATCTGGAAAAATGAAAATAACGCGTTTTGGAAATGCTATTATAAGGCTTATTAAAGCACAAGATCTTATTGATATTAGCATGGAACTCGGAAAAAAATCTCCTGATTTTGTTCTTTGTAATAATCCAAACTGTGCCGATTGTGTTCAGCAACGGGCTACACTTTTTGAAGCAAGGATAAAAAATTCGGAATATTTTACACTTGCAGCATCAATGCGGCTCGCCGGGCGCTATGTCCCTGAGGCAATAGATAACATGGAAGCCGCCGGCATCCGTGTAATCGAACTTGACTTTATCAACAAAAATCCTGCTGCAACTTTAAAAACCGAAACAATACTTTCAACAGTAAAAGATTTTGAAAATGCAGGTATCTCTATCTCCGGGATGCGATTATTTTTTATTCCAAACTCACTGGAAGGAATGATCTCTGAGCCTGAAATAATAAAATCAGTCAAACGCCTGATAATCCCCCTCTCTGAATCTGCT
The DNA here is from genome assembly GCA_964563105.1 of uncultured Bacteroidaceae bacterium. Lineage (GTDB taxonomy): Bacteria > Bacteroidota > Bacteroidia > Bacteroidales > CAYVTV01. Next base: position 5,262 of record CAZLXM010000127.1, on the reverse strand, counting down.
ATTTTTGCTGTAGAAGCACGAAAATTAGGCTGGGAAGTTGAATTTTTTAACCAAAATCAGACTTCATTAACCGCAGAAGCACGATTAAAAAAACTTGAAGGGAAAATAGTATTCAATCCGGCAAATTTTGCTTCTGTAAGAGAAAATCCTTTCCTTAATTCCTATAAAGCAGGACGTTTTATTAAAACAATGTCTGCCCTGGATATTGTGGATGGCCTTTTTGACGGGTCCCCCACAGCACTCGCCTGCGGAAATGCGGAAATTAAAGAGCTAATTTCGATTTTACGATGCCGTTCCTTTCCTGGTATTTTCACTCTTGGAGGTGGCTCAATATTTCCCGGAAGCCTTTTGGACGCACGCAAACAGTTTGAAAAAATACTTGACACTATATGAGGCCCGCTTTTATTTTATAAGGTTCTATAGCAGACAAGTGCCTGTATTTTTCTACAGACAATCATTTGGCTTTTCAAATTGCTGTATGTATCTTTGTTCCTTATTTTTCAAATAACTTGCCTTTTATAAAAGACTGACAATGAAATATATAATTATAAAATAATTCAAATTATGGAAATTCAATTAAAGCAAAATTGCAAGTATGCCCTGTTGGTCCCTACCAGTATGGGGATTCGTATTACACCGGTTAACGGACAACCTGTTCATTGCAGTGAAACTTATAAGCTGCACGTTACAAGTGCTGAAACAAACGTTGCAAGCATTTCATCATACCTTGGCTTACCCGTAAAAGTGCTGACAACATTTGTAAAAGGAAGTCCAATTGCCCGTTTAATAAAAGATAACCTTGCAAGTCGCCACATGGACTATGAAGGCATTGACCGTGATCAGGAAAACCCCTGGGGCTACCGACATCAGATCAATATTGCCGACAGCGGATACGGATCCCGTGGCCCGCGGGTTTTCAATGACAGGGCCGGAGAAGTAGGCAGGGCCCTAAGCGTTAAAGATTTTGACCTGGACAGAATCTTTGGACAGGAAGGGGTACAAATAATGCATCTCTCCGGATTGATCGGTGCACTATCAGAAGAAACAAGTAATTTCTGCCTTCAACTTGCAAGAACTGCAAAAAAATATGGAACATTGATTTCCTTTGACCTGAATCACAGGGCTTCATTCTGGAAAGGCAGGGAAAAAGAATTAAGGGAAATTTTTTCTGAAATTGCAAGTATATCTGATATACTGATTGGAAATGAAGAAGACTATCAGCTATGCCTTGGGGTTAAAGGCCCCGAAGCAGGAGGTAAAGATATTACTGCCAAAATTGAAGGCTTCAAAGGGATGATCGAAAATGTTAAAAAGGAGTATCCTGGAACACAGGTGTTTGCTAATACACTTAGAGAAGTAATAAGCGTAAATTCTCATTTATGGGGCGCTATTTTATATTATAAAAATAAATATCATGTTGTTGAACCAAGGGAAATTACAGTCCTCGACAGGATAGGCGGTGGAGATGGATTTGTCGGGGGTATGCTTTATGGTATATTGAAAGGATGGGAGGCTGAAAAATGGATCCAGTTCGCCTGGGCAACCGGTGCCCTTGCAACAACAATGCTTACAGATTATGCCCAACCGGCCGATGAAGAACAGGTATGGAGTATTTGGCAGGGTAACGCACGGGTACAGCGTTAAACCATATATCTGATAAACTAATAAAAAATAAAAAATATTTATTTATCATCTTAGGCGGTTTATGATGATACCGCTTAAGATGATTTTTTTTTTCAACTTATCATAATAAATACACTTTCAAAGATTTTAATGCAGGAAAGATTTGAATTCTTTCCCTTATTCAATAATTTTTAAATTCTATTTACAAATAATATCCTCCTATACCTTAATAACAGGCAGAAATAGCTACTTTTATGATAAACAATATATTAAAATGATTTTTTTTCTTCAGGCTGAAAATTGATAATGTCATCAGCAAAAATTCCACAAGTATTTTATTTCAAAATTCCGGTCAATAAAAGAAGAAAACGCCTAAAACCCTTAATATACCTGCAACATTTTATCAGGCTTTTCGTATACTTTTTTAAATTTCTAATAATATTTTTTATTTATAAACAATTTAAAATTAAGAACAATGAAAAAAGTATTCGCAATTGTAGTTTTAGTAGTGGCAATGGTTATCAATGGCTATAGTCAGTTTTCCTTTAGTGTGGCGCCAGGAATAGCAACAAACTCAGCTTATTTTGGTTATAAACTTGAAAAAGCTGTTCCTTATGCCGGTATTCAATTACTTAACGGAAATTTTAAACTAAACATGACTGACAAATTAGTTAGCGGTTCAATACTGGATGAAAGTACTATGAAAGGAAATGTAAATTTATTTGTTCCTACAATTGGTGTGAAATACTTTGCATTTGAAACAGGGGACCTTAAAGCATATTTTAACCTGTCAGCCAGTAAACCAATGATTAGTGGCAAAGCAAAACATGATGATACAGAAATTGAAGAAATATCTGAAGTTTTGAAAAAAGTAAAAATGTATGGCGCTGAACTGGGATTTGGTGCAGAATACTTTTTAAGCAATAACTTTAGTGTGGGTGGTGAATTTTCAATACGTTATATGGGAGGAAATTATACCAGCGAAGATGAATATGATCACTCCGAAGGTGATGCATTAGAAATATTTAAATACTCACTGGGCCTTGTACCCACCATAGCTAAATTTACCCTGAATTATTATTTCGGAGGAGGAAATAATTAATATCAATTATTAAAAAAGCCGGCGTTTAATGTCGGCTTTTTTTATTCTTACGGAAAAATATTTGAATCTTTATATAACCTGATATTTCTGTTGGTCATTTTGTCTTTAGATTATCAATACTCCACATACCGGCACCAAAAGAAGCAATAAGTAGAAATACAAAAGAAAAAAGAACTGCCATTTCTCCCTTATTATTAATCGGCAACAAGCCCCCTGAAGCATGCGCAATAAAATATGCAACAGCCATCTGGCCACTTGCAATAAAAGCAACTAATCTTGTATTCCATCCTATTAAAATAAGAAAACCTCCTACAGCCTCAATTAAAGCTGCAAGGATCATTGTGTAATTATCAAATGGAATACTTCCATTTAAAAATCCGGTTATTTTTTGAATACCATGCGGAATAAAAAGAAGTCCTGCAATAATTCGCAATAAAGCATAAATGTGGTTTTTGTATTTTTCAAGAAATTTCATAGTTAATAATGTTAAAGAATTAATAAATTAGCTAAGTTTCTGATGGATAAATAAACACCAAAAAATTATTTTTGTTCACATAGGTTTATAATGTAAAGATGGATTTTAAGAATTCCGGGAGATGAGTTGATTTAGATTTTTAAGGTAAGTACCCCAAAAAAAAATACGTCATTGTTTATAAACCATGACGTATTACAAGATGTGGGCCCAGCTGGACTCGAACCAGCGCCCCCCTGATTATGAGTCAGGTGCTCTAACCGGCTGAGCTATGGGCCCGATTTAAAATATTGGAATGCAATATTACGGAAATGTTCCAAATAATTCAACTTTTAACTGAAGATTTTGATTTAAGTGATCCGTGAAAATGTTGTTTTTATTTAATAAAATCATCCTTCCTCATCTATATCCTTTTATTATTGATCAATTATGATTAATATGTTATCTTTAATTAATTATAAAAAAATCATAATATGCAAAAAAATCTTGTCGTTCTTTCCGGTGCAGGCATTAGCGCTGAAAGTGGGATCCGTACGTTTAGAGATACCGGAGGATTATGGGAAGAATATGATGTTATGGAAGTAGCAAGCCCACAGGGCTGGGAAAAAAATATGGAACTTGTCCTTCGTTTTTATAACGAACGAAGGCAACAATTGAAAACTGTAACACCAAATTATGGACATATAGGATTGGCAGAACTGGAAAAATATTTCAACGTGTATATCATCACACAAAATGTTGATGACCTCCATGAAAGGGCAGGGAGTACAAATATTCTTCACCTGCACGGTGAATTAAATAAAGCCAGAAGTTCAATCGACCCTTCATTGATCTATGATGTTTCTGACAGGGAAGTGAATCCCGGGGACCTTTGTGAAAAAGGCTCCCAGCTTCGCCCGCATATTGTTTGGTTTGGTGAGGCTGTCCCTGCCATAGAAGAAGCTATTGATATATGCTCCATAGCAGATATAATGGTAATTATTGGTACTTCAATGAATGTATATCCCGCAGCAGGGCTCATTGATTACGCCAAACCACAAATAAAAATATTTATAATCAATCCTGAAGATATTTTTATTCCGGGCTCAAAAAGATATATCCATATAAAAGAAAAAGCATCTGTGGGGGTGAAAATTCTAATAGATACTCTTATTAAAGAAAATTTTCTTTAAATAAAAATATATCATTAAGACTCATAATAAAATACTATTTTGTATTTAGCACTTTTTTCATGCCACAGCTAAAACCGCCACGCTGACCTTTTCCGCACCTCCTTTCAGTAATATTTCTGCACAGGATTCAAGTGTTGATCCGGTTGTAACAACATCATCAACCAGTAAAATATGTTTATTATGAAGATCAATATTTCTAAACAACCTAAATGATCCGTTAACATTAACAAAGCGGTCATATCTCGATTTGCGGGTTTGGGTCTCCGTAAAATCAACCCTTTCAAGTAAATCGGCTATTAAAGGTTTTTCTAAAGCTTTGCATAAACCTTTTGCTATCATTTCACTCTGGTTATAACCACGTTTTCTTAACTTTTTCCTGTGTAAAGGAACAGGTACCACCATATCCACACTTTTAAACACTGAGCCTGAAATCTCAATGCCAAATATCCTGCCTGCAGCAATTCCAATATCACTCCTGCCTTCATATTTTAAACTATGGACCAGTTTCTGATATCTTCCCCCTTTTGAAAAATAAAAAAAAGCTGTGGCATATGTAATATTTACCCTCCCCCAGAATAAACGTGAAACCTGATTCTCATAATCATTATGAAAATTAGTCCTTGGAATCTCATAATAACAAAAAGTGCAAATAACGATTTCATGATCAATTAATAATCTTCCACATGTAATGCAATTTAATGGAAAAATAAAATTCAATATATCCCGAAAAAAACTCATTTCATTAATAGAAATAAATTCGTGAATAATATTTTATAGCTTTTAAAAGCCGGAAAATTCCTTTAAAAATTCCTTTAAATACAGATGAAACCTCCACGTGCTATCGTTCATAACAAAAAAATGAAAATATTTGGAGGTTCCGTCAGAACGACGTG
>CAZLXM010000126.1:0-8584 GCA_964563105.1 uncultured Bacteroidaceae bacterium | reverse complement strand
TTAACATCTAGACAGGTATATCGTGAAGGATGGGAAAGTCTCTGGCCGGATGAGCCTTTTAATACAACTTCAGAAATGAGCCAGAGTCTTAGGTGGACCAACTGGCCTCTTTTTACTGTTGGATTGGTTCAGATGGGATATTCTGATAATAATATACAAAAGATTATTGGTGGTAATGCAATGAGAGTGGCACGAACTGCAATTTCCTAAAATAGTATAACAGATAATAATTTAAATGTATCAATCCTACCAAGTAGATCATAGATTTTCGAAAACGTATTCAGATATTTGCGGTATGCCGAAATTAAAGTTTTAGGTTCTGAGGCAGATGAAATAGTTTCGATTTAATCTGACAGTTAAAAGGCAAAACAAATTACATTTGTATTGTTAAAATAAAATAAGTTTCACCTTTTAAAACTGTCAGAAATGAATACAGAATCAAAGTTAATCAAAAATAAGTTAGGTTTGTTACAATTAGCAGAAAAATTTAAATATCAGGGTTAATCGGTTAATACTAAATTTTTTACTATATTTAGATCAAGTTTCAGGATGAAAACACCGGTTTAATGACCTCAGAACTTGAAATAAAGCTGATTAACCGGCTGCAAAACAGCGATGTAAAAGCCTTTGACCATTTATTCAGAAAATACAGCAGGAATTTATATCGCTTTGCATTTTCACTCCTGAAGAATAAAGACGATGCCGAAGGGATAGTTCAGGAAGTATTTCTCCGGATATGGAACAGGCGGGCTGATATCGATTCAACCAGATCCTTTAAATCCTACCTCTTTACCATCTCCTATAACCTGATTATCGATGAACTAAGGCTGAGACTGAAAGAAAAGAAATATATCCATCATCTCGAAAAATTCTTTAATACAGAAGAAACTATTACTGAGAATGAGGCCGGCTATAACCTTCTGAAATCTCAAATTGAGGAAGTAATGGAAAAACTTCCTGATAGAAGGAAGATGATTTACAAATTAAGCCGTGTTGAGGGCCTTTCAAACAAAGAAATATCGGAAAAATTAAATATTTCTGTCAAAACGGTCGAGAATCAGATAAATCTGGCGATAAAATTTTTGAAACTCAGATTAGGAAAAGATATTTTGGCTGCAGCTCTTTTCATTTCACTTTTTGGATACGATTGCTTTTAACCCATTCCTCTGTCCTATTGCCATCAATTTAAGAAAATTTCTTATTATTCTCTTGGGAGATAACTCTTGAATTCCCGTATTACTTTATACAAGGGGAGAAGAACAAAATAAGATAATGCATATAGAACTGGAAAAGCATGTTCAAATGGAGATAGTTAGAAGGTTAAATTCTCTGAATATCTACCGGACATTTTTTCAGAAAAAAAAGTTACATTGAAAACAGAAGAAAACATTCGACAGATCATTAAAAAGTACTTGACAGGAGAAAGTAGCAGGGAAGAACTATTTGAAGCCATTTCATATTTTGAAGATTCCCGGCAGAGCCATGCAATTGAAAATCTTTTGTCTGAAATGTGGGGAAAGAATCAGTTCTCCATTCCCGGTGAATATGAAAATAAAAATATTCCGGCTATTCTTAATCGGATTCATGAGAAAATTGAACCTGAGCTCTACGAAATACGAAAACGGAAAATCAGAAAATTGCTTATTGATTTCTCTAGGGTTGCGGCCGTACTGGTTGTTGGGGTGGTTATAGGAATTCTTGTGAATACCTTGAAGAAGGATGACAGCTTTGATTATACCTCCATGACTCCTAAAGGATCCATCTCCCAGATGATCCTTCCTGACAATACTATGGTGTATCTTAATTCTGATACGGAATTAAAATTTTCCTATAACAGGTCCAAACGGAGCAGGGAAGTATTCCTGGATGGAGAAGCCTGGTTTCGGGTGAATGAGAACAGTAAGGAACCCTTCGTGGTTCACACTGCCTTTTATGATATAGTGGTTACCGGAACAGAGTTTAATGTAAAAGCTTACAAGGATGAAAAAGAGAGTATAACAACTCTTGAGAAAGGATCCGTGCTGATCCGTTCCGAAAAATTCGGGATGAAGTCGTCCGGTATGCTTGTGCCAGGGGAGCAAGTGATTTTAAACAGGGAAAAACAAACTTTCACCACTCATAGGGTGAAGACCAGTTATTATACCTCCTGGAAAGAAAACAAGCTTATTTTCATCAATATGAATATGAGAGAGTTCATACAATTACTGGAGCGCAGATATGATGTGGACATTGAAGTTAGCGATAAAAGCTTATTGAATTATCATTATGATGGTACTATTAAGAATGAAAGCATCCTGGAGATCATGGATTTAATAAAAATAACCTTACCTATAGACTACAAAGTGGCGGGTCAGAAGATATTAATAATCAAAAAAACAGGAGGAACCAGAAAATGACATAAATCAAAATCACCACAAAAAACCGGCAGATGCTGACACATACTGCCGGATGTAAATGTGAAAAATAATGGTACGAAAACACCATTAGTTACTAACACTTAACCTTACAAATTTATGAAAAAAAAACTATTCACGGCCTATCCCCGAAAAGGAGAAGGCAAAGAAATTTTACTGAAAATGAAACTAACTATTCTATTACTAATTGTCGGTTTAGTGCAGGTTTCTGCCATCAGTTATTCTCAGACAACCAAGCTTTCCCTTGATTTGAGGAATAGCCAGGTTGCTGAAGTCCTTAGGGAAATAGAGACCCTCAGTGACTTCAGATTCTTTTATCAGCGTGAGCAGGTGAATGTTGAGCGTGTGGTGAATGTCAATATCAAAGATATGACCGTTGAACAGATCCTTAATATGTTGTTTCCTGGAGATAATATTGAGTATAAGATTTTTGCGGATAAGCTGATTTTAATTGCACCTAAGTATATCCTTGATGAGAGTTCGGAGAGAAGTTTGCAACCGTCTCCGATTACAGGGACTGTAACCGATGACCGCGGTCATCCTGTAATAGGGGCTTCCATATTAATCAAGGGTACCACTCTGGGGTCGATTACTGATCTACAAGGGCGATATTCCATAACCAATGTTCCACAGGGTGGGGTACTGGTGTTTTCGTTTATTGGGATGAGAACAGAAGAAGTTATTGTCGGCGAGCAGACCATTGTAAATGTAGTATTGATGCAAGACCTGATTGGTATTGATGAAGTAGTGGTCATAGGATATGGAACCCAGAAAAAAGTTAATGTGATTGGTTCTATCACGCAGATCAGTACAAAGGATCTGACTTTTGCACCGGTTTCAGCGGTATCAAGCATGCTTGCCGGTCGTCTTCCGGGTGCCATATTTATGCAAGGTTCTGGAAATCCTGGAAATGACATGGCTGCTATTCGGGTAAGAGGTAATGCAACGCTTGGAGATAACTCGCCTCTTGTCATAATTGACGGTATTGCCGGCCGCGATATAAACTCATTGCATTCTGATGATATTGAAAGTATATCGGTTCTTAAAGATGCCTCTGCTGCCATTTATGGTTCTAGGGCAGCTAACGGAGTTATCCTTATCACCACAAAACGTGGAAGTGTTAATTTACCCCCGACTATCACATATCGCTATTCTCATGGAATCGTCTCTCCTACAAAAATTACAGAAATGGCTGATGCCGCAACATACGCCACTATGATCCGTGAATATCAGTCATACAAAGAAACTCCTGAGGGCAGTATGCGCTACTCGCTGGAAGATATTGAAAAATACAGATCAGGTGAATACCCCTGGACACATCCCAATACTGACTGGTTCGGCGAAGTTTTTAAAGATTATACCTCCTCACGCAATCATGGTGTATCATTAACAGGCGGCACATCAAATATCAGTTATTATGTATCTTACGGTTCACAATCCGATGATGCCCTTTATAGATCAAATTCAACGAATTACACAAGGTATAATATAAAAGCAAATATTGACATAAGAATTAATGACTTTCTTAGTTTTGCAGTTGATCTGACAGGTATCCAGGAGAACAGACATTATCCTACGTATGCAAGCGCCACTTTTGGTCGCACCAACCTTGAACACCAACTCTTTGATATGGCCACCAGATTTTGGCCTACATCACCAGCATTCTGGCCTAATGGAAAACCGGGTCCGGATTTTGAACGGGGATTGCAACCGGTTGTTATGTGCACTGACGCAACAGGTTTCGAAGACGAAAAACGTTTGCGCAGCAACAATGTACTGTCTGCTACTTTCAAATTTCCCTGGATTGAAGGACTTAGTGTAACAGCTCAATATGCATATGATCTTTATAATAGAAGAAATAAATATTTCAATAAACCATGGAATCTTTATTACTTCGATAAAGACGCTTATCTGGCTGCCGGCAGGACCGGAAGAGAAGACGGATCAGATTACCTGATCGAATCTAAAGTTGGTGTGTCAGAACCCTTTTTAATAGAAACTTTTGCTGATTCATACAATAAAGCCCCCAGGGTGAAAATGGACTACCGAAATACCTTCAATGAGGTCCATAATATAGATGCTTTTATTGCTTATGAACAGAATGAGTCTGATTGGGAAACTTTTGCTGCTTCCCGCAGATATTTTCTTTCGGATCAACTTCCATACCTTTTCGCCGGGGGTGATGAGCAGAAAACCAACAGCTCTTCTGTCGGGCTCGATGCGCGGATGAACTACTTTGGCCGTTTTGGCTACGATTATGCGGGTAAGTATTTATTTCAATTTAATCTGCGCAGAGACGGTTCTTTAAGGTTCTCCAAGGAGTCGGGTCGATGGGGTACTTTCCCTTCAGTTCTTTTAGGTTGGAGAATGTCCAGTGAAGGATGGTGGAGAAATAATCTAGACTTTATAAATAACTTTAAACTTAAAGCATCTTGGGGGCAAATGGGTAATGATGCTGTTTCAGCCTTTCAATATCTTACAAAATACGGATTTTCTTCGGGAATGATTTTTGGTGATGACAGAACTTATGAAGCAGGGCTTTCCCAAACAGAAACGCCAAATCCTCTCATAACATGGGAAGTGGCCAATATTCTTAATTTCGGGTGGGAGTCTGTCATCATGAATAAATTCACTTTTGATACAGATTTCTTCTACGAAAGACGTAATAACATTCTGGTTAAGAGAAATGCATCAGTTCCTGAGTTCAGTGGCATTACCCTTCCTGATGAAAACTTTGGCATTGTTGATAACTACGGTTTTGAACTGGTAATGGGATATACCGAACATAGAGGCGATTTCAGTTATGGGATAAACGGTAACTTAAATTTTGCCCGTAACAAAATTATTGAATTTGATGAAGCTGAAAATCCTATTGAATGGCAAATCAGAACGGGTAAGCCACAGGGTGCTCTTCTGCTGTATAAATGGATTGGAATTTTCAGGGATCAGGAACATCTTGACTCCTATCCTCATGTAACAGGAGCTCAGCCGGGCGATTTAATTCTGGAGGATTATAACAAGGATGGTAAGATTGATGGCGCTGACAGGCAATTATTCCCTCTTACATCTATTCCTGAAATAACCTTTGGATTGAATTTCAATCTAAAGTACAAAAACTGGGAATTAGGAGGACTGGTTCAGGGACATGGCAGAGCTTGGAGAAGATTAGATACCAATATACAAAGAGGTCTTGCCGGAAATTATTTTATGAGGGATGCCATTGGCAGATGGACCCCCGATCATATTGATGCTTCGAGACCCAGAGCATTCAACTGGGAGGATGAATATTGGAGATCAGATGCTTATCTTAGCACCTATTTCTATGAAGATATTTCTTTTGCCCGTTTGAAGAACCTGCAGATCAGCTATACGTTGCCATCAAAGGTTTTAAATTCTGTAAGAGCAAAAGATATCCAGCTTTATTTTTCAGGCCAGAATCTGTGGGTAATCTGGTCAGCTCAGGATTTTACAGATCCAGAACTTAACAACGTGAGAACATATCCGCTTATGAGAATACTCTCCTTTGGCGGGAAAATATCCTTCTAACTGATGTTCTATTACCTTATAATTAAAATAATATGATCATGAAAAAATATTTTACAAACATATTCTTATCGTTTATCCTGACACTTATTCTCGCGGCTTGCAGTGAGAAAATTCTCGATAAAACTCCGCTTGACAGCTATTCTGATCCTCTTATTTGGTCGGACCCTGATCTTGCAAGCAGATACCTGAACGCTATTATGGATCAGATCCCAAATGGATGGGAAAGACGCGGGCATCACTATGGAACCGGCCCTTTTGCAAGAGAACACACCTATTTAAAAGGAGGAAGTCTCCTGGAATACGACAGGGGCGTGATTAGTCCTGATGCTTTGGGATTGGACCGCGGGCATCTGAACTGGAATAAATATGTCTATATTCAAAGGATTAATTATTTCATTGCTAATATAGACAAAATGGCTGATCAGGACAGAGCAAAAATTCTGAAAGGAGAAGCAATATTTCTGAGAGCTCTGTTTTATTCTGAATTATGTCGCAGTTTTGGTGGTGTTCCACTATTTAGTGAGCCAAATCAGCTAGGTGATAATTTCTCCGATGTGGGAAGAGCTACATTCAGGGAAACTGTTGATTTTATTGCAAAAGACTGTGATGATGCATCACAGTTACTTAATCTCAAGAGCCAATCAGTTATGGGGCGACCTACAATAGAGGCTGCTCTTTCCCTTAAATCAAGAATACTGCTCTTTGCTGCCAGCGATCTTACTGCCGACGGAAAGGCTGCAAATGAATATGTAGGATATATGAACCCAGACAGAACTGCTTTATGGACTGCTGCAAGAAACGCTGCAAAAGCAGTTATTGACTTGCAAACATGTCAGTTAGCAGATTTTGGAGCACCAGATCAAGAAGCCGTGGCTAAGAACTATTTTGAGTTCTTTAAAGCATATACTCTTGCAAATCCTGAGGTTATCTGGGGAAGAATGTACAGACCAGATGCAGGATTTACCCTCTGGACTAACAGATGGTGTGGCCCTAACGGTCTCAATTGCTGGGGTAATAATGCCCCTTATGCAAATATGGCGGATGAATTTGAAATGGAAGATGGCTCTAAATTTTTTGACCACTTCACCTTTAATGCTAATAAGGAATATGTAAATATTTCATCGGTATTCACAAATGAGAATATTTATCACAACCGCGAGCCGAGATTTTATGGTAGTATACTTTATGACAGTGCCGTATGGCAAAAACGTCCGCCTGACATGATAGAAATAGATCCTTTGGGCATTTATGACAGGAGAACAAGAATCGTCAGGGAAAATGGCGTTGAAGTCAGTAAAAGGTACGGTCTGGATACCCGGGAGGGACCTGTCTCTCCCCAGAATGCTCCTTATACCGGTTATCTGATAAAGAAAATGATGGACGATCAGGTTGAGGGTGTGACTGACCAAAATCAGAATATTATCATCTGGATCCGTTATGCCGAGATATTGCTGAATTACGCTGAAGCTTTAATTGAACTGAATGATTTCCCGACTGCTGCCACATATATTAATATGGTTAGAAATCGGGCCGGACTCCCTAATTTCACTGACGATATAAAAACAGCCTTGCGGCATGAAAGAAAAATTGAACTGTGTTTTGAAAGTATTCGTTGGTATGATGAAAGGAGATGGAAAACCCTGGAAGCAAATTTTGAAGAGCCGCTTTACAGTGTTGACATAACAGAAGTCAGAGAAAACGGAATAATTGCAACCACTTGGAAGCAATCATATGCAGCACCCGCCAGGACTTTCCATGAAAAATTATACTGGATACCTATTGAAAGGGATGAAATACAAAGAGCTCCTAAACTGGTACAGAATCCACTTTATGATTAATGAAGGAAAGTTGAAAGATTATTGATGAGATAAATTATATATCCCGGTTCTCACTCTAATGCCTGATCTGTGATATACTCTACATGGTTTGTCTCAAAAGCCCCTGTGAAACTTAATCATGGAGATCGTACTGAATTAAACGGGGACAAGAATTGAAATAATATTACCTTTGGAGACTATCCGAATGTAATTTTGTTAATCCTGTAGAGTATCACGGAAAAGGAATTGAAGGGAAGAAGAAGGTTAAATCATCTCATCGAACCCTAATAGATATAGTTATATACGAATTATGAAACTTAAACCAGAGAAGATGAATAATACAAATTTTAGAAACCTTATTATTGCAATACTAGTACTCATCCCCCCTGATTTACTATGTCAGGTACCCATTGATGCAGGCGACCCGCCTAACAGAACTGACATCCCCGGTTTCTACAAATCAAGGCTTTCTGACATAGAGGCTGAAATAGCTGCATTAAGAATAGGTAAGTCAGAAGTAATTACTACCTCAGCCGGTGGACTGCCGGTTTATGCCATTTATTATGGAGAGAAGGATGATTTGCAATCACAGGCTAACTATAATGCAGCAGTGGGTGCCAGGAATCCAGCTTATTACGCCAGGAAAGATTCATGCACTAAACCTGTTGTCTATTTTATTGGACCGGTTCACGGACAGGAAGGTGAAGGTATAGCAGGTCTTGTTAACCTGATCCACCTTGTGGAAACAGGTAAAGACTATCGTGGCAAAGAATGGCCTGAATTAACAGGATATTTCCATCAGTGCCG
>CAZLXM010000125.1:0-8726 GCA_964563105.1 uncultured Bacteroidaceae bacterium | reverse complement strand
CATTATAAACAATCATTACGGGAAAAACAAGAGGTATCAGGCCGAACGCTTACGTTCATCCGCCCCCCCCAAGAAATAGATCATCTTCATAAGCAGGCTGAATATTAGAAGGAGCGGTTTTACGACCCCGCATTATTTGATCCCCGCCCGGTAGAAGATCTTAAAAATCTACTGGAATTTCCCGGGATAACCGGCATTCCTTGGAATGACAGCTGCAGATGGGCAATATAGCCGGAAACGGTGGTTAAAATCGACCGGAATATACACTTGCTATTGAGATAAACCGGCTGTTTGGCAACGATATTCTACACATTAAAGTTTTTTAAAGTTTTTTCAAATGTTGATGATTTTATAAAATTTTGTTTTTGTTTATTAACCTGAATAATTTCCAAAAAGCCAAGTTTCACTAATGATTTCAAATCATTTCTTGCAGTATAATTAGATATATTAAATCTTGATTCCATTTCTTTAGTATTTAGAATTCTATCAGGGTCATCGTGTATTATTTTTAATATTTGTGCCATTCTATCATTCACTCCGGGTATTTTCATAAATTTAGCGGCTTGGAATACTTTTTTCTGTTTATAGTTAATATAATCTATTAATGCAACGAAAGCTTTTTCCATTGTCTTTATATGATAGGTTATAAAGTAAGTCAAATCATTTTGATCTATTTCAGTATATAAATATGCTTTTTCATATTGTATTTTCGTGTCTTTAATAATTCTGGAAATAGATAAATATTCAGTTAACCAGTAGCCTTTTTTAAGCATATACCAATAAAATATTGCTCTTGCAGTACGCCCATTTCCGTCGGTAAAAGGGTGTATCCATCCTATCATGAAATGGATAATACAGCCTTTAATTATTGGATGGATAAATTCTTCGCTCTCATTATTAAAAAACTTACATAAATCATCAATTAAATTTTTGAGATTAGATTTTAAAGGTGGAATATGAACAATTTCACCATTAGAATGATTAATAATACGTACGTCATCATTTTCTCTAAATTTTCCTTCATCATTAGCATTATCTAAGGTATCATTTGAAATTAGTTTATGGATATACAATAAACTATCAACTGTCAGTTCTTCACTTTTATGTTGAGCAATATATTTCATAGTGATAAAATTGTTCAAAATCATTTGTTCAGATTTATTTTTTGGTTTTTTTTCTTGTCGAATCATTTCTTTAGCCTTTTTTCTGGTAGTATTAGCTCCTTCCATTTGGCTGCTGGAAATCGCTTCTTCCATTATTGAACTAAGGATAAATTTAGTTTTATCTGTTTCTGCAATATCTATATTACTTCCCGGAGTACCTCCAATATGCATATCAAAGTGATGCAAAGATTTTTGGATATAATCTGTTATAACAAAATGGAAATCATATGTATGGAAGCTGACCTTTTTACTTTTTAACCATCGATCTAACTTTACTGCACTCCAAAGTTCCAAAGGTGTACAATCTTTGGATTTATACTTTATTTTGTCCCAATATAGATATTCATCCTGTATTTTTCGTAAAATACCGCTCATTTGGTATTTAACCATCAAAGGTATGGTTTGATCTGTTTTTTCAATATGAGGTGCTTGTTCAATCATTTTCTATTCAGATATAACATATTACTGATTACAAAGATAAATAAAAACCGCGAGATTTTAAACGAATCTCGCGGTTTTTATAAGTATGCTTTTTTATATGGCCACCTAAGTAAAGTGTGATTATGTTTATCTGCACCAGGCTAATGATGACCAGGAACTATATCAGGAATTTAAGGAATATATAGGATATTACAATTATGAATTGTACCATCAGGGTATTGGGCGGAGAATCCCGGCAGATTTATATTACCAGGCAGCATAATGTTATTAACAGGAAATGGAATTATTAATAAATGAAAAAAGTAGTCAAAAAAGAAAAAGTGTTAACATCCTGAATAACTCTGTCGGGTTATTTTCGAATTTTAACATATGGTTAAATCCTCATAAGAAAATAAAAAACAAACTAAAAAATAACCAAAAGTGATCTTAAAAATAGATAGTACTTTCCTTAAACGAAATTATGCCAAAACACCTGACGGGTTATCAATCCGTTTACTATGTAAAATAACTACTTTAACTTATTGCCGTATATTAATTATATGAATAATAAATCTTTAAACCATTTAAAATACGCGTTGGCGATCTAATAGCACAATGGGTTATTAATCACTTAAAATATGCATTGTAATCCTAATAGCACTGCGTTTTTGTATTATTTTATTTGCAAAATAAAAAAGTGATAATTACATTTACTTATAATTCAATTTTATAAATCATATCAGTAGTTATGTTATTTATAAGTCAGAGATTGTATTTCCCGATACGGAAATTAGATCATTTCAGGAATAATTTATTTACAGGAATATTAGCCGGTATTTTTTTATTTTTTATTTTCCATGTTGCCATAAATGCTTCAGATCATACTGATCTTTTGTCATCGAATCCTGAGAGTGCCCCACATTCTACTTTAAATATTGGAGTGGCGAAGCTTAATATTACCCCTGGTGAGCCGGTGGTAATGGCGGGGTATGGGCATAAGGAACCTTTTAAAGGAATTCATGATTCTATTTATGCTACTGCAATCTTTTTCGATAATGGTAATCAAAAAGCTTTAATATTAACCACTGATTTAATTGGCTTTTCTCATGAAACATGGGAGGAGTTGACTTCCCACATTGAGAAAGCAACCGGGATTCGGCAGAAATATATTTTACTAACTGCAGTTCACAATCATGGTGGCCCTTCAACCAGGGTATATACTGATAGTAAAGAGGATAAACTTTTGAGATATAATGAGAATCTTAAAGACAAGCTTGTTGTATTAACAAAAGATGCGATTTCAAAAACTCAACCGGCATTATTAGGTGTTGGTAAGGGGATATGCAAAATGAACACTAATCGAAGGGAGGTTAATGCAAAGGGTGAAATGTGGCTGGGAATTAATCCATATGGGGCATGTGATCATGAAGTAGCTGTTCTCAGAATGGATAATAAAGCCGGAAATCCCTTTGCTGTCTTTATTAATTGGCCTTGTCATGGAACGATTATGGGACCTGATAATTATTTGATTACCGGCGACTGGCCTGGTGAAACCAGAAGATATGTTGAAAAAGAATTTGGTTCTCCATTGCTTGCTTCTTTTACTGCCGGTGCTTCAGGCGATATTGATCCTATTTTCAGGGTTTTACCAGATTTTGAATCAGGAGCTATTCTTAAGGTAAGTAGAATTATGGGCCAGGAAGTCGTTAAAGTAACTAAAGAAATTCAAACATATCCGGTTACGGCAATCAATGCTGTTCAAAGAGTGATCACACTGCCTGGAAAGGCAGCAGGAACATCTTTGTTACCTCAGGAGTCATACGATCCGGGTCCTGAAGTTAATGTCCGCTTATCTGTCTTAAAAATAGGGAATATTGTTTTTGCCGGTATTTCAGGTGAACTTTTTAATGAGATTGGGGCTGCCATAAAAGAGTTGTCACCCCTAAAAAACACTTTTATTGTTACTCATTGCAATGGTTCAAGTGGTTATCTGATCACAGATAAAGCATATAAATATGGTGGTTATGAAGTGCGAACAACCAGAGTAATGCCAGGTTTTGCAGAAAAAGCAATAACTGCTAATCTTGTTGATATGATATATGAATTATCAAATGAATAAATCCGATCGAAAAACCTCATACCTCTTTGCAGGCAATGATAAAAGCTCTTTTTTCTCTTTCTGAAAAACCGGCTTATAAAAATTTGCTTCCGGAACAGATGCTTTGAGGTTATCAATTTCATACATTTTAGCTCTTGTTTATATATGCAAAAGGTAAGTTAATAATAAGCTTTCCGGCGCTCTCATTTCTTCATTTCGCTACACGCATTCATTTATGAGAGCGCTGGAAAAGTGGTATACTTTTGATGATATTAACATCAAGTTGTCTTTGTATTTCATTTGACAGATGCACTGTCGTCTGTTTTAAACCTTACCATAACTAGCCGTGGCCTTGCGTTCAGACGGGTAATCGAAGTTTCAAGGCTGTTATTATTACAAAAGTTTAATAAAAGTATATAGCTATATGCTTGTTCGTCAACCCGCATGATGCAAAACCCATTTTGGTGACTGACCTCCTATTTATTTCGTAAGGTGTCAACAAATTTTTTTCAAACTATTGCAACTTTATTGTTAAATGATTGTTAATAGTTCAACATATCAAAAATAAATTGTATAACACACTGATATAATATTATCACTGGTAATCAGCAACTTATATGTTTGCAAATTTCAAATAAAGACTAGCCATCTTTTCAGGATAGTCAATAAATAATTTATTTATAAAAACTCTATAAATTTGGTTTAGGATATCCAATCGTTAAAAACCGGGTTATCGATTAGCTTATTATTTTTTTCCTTTTTATTTGACATTGTTTAAAGTTTTTTTGCTGTGTTTATAATATAAAATTAACATTATGCACAAGTCATTTTTTTTCTTCAGTGATAAGAATACAGCTTTTAAATGGCTGTTGGCTCCGTTTTTTTTTCTATCTGCTGCTATTAATGTTAATGCTCAGATGTGGCTTACAGACGGTTCAGGTGACGGCATTGGAAATATCATAACCGTTTACCCGGGCTATTATAGAGGAATTTATATTACCGGTTGCACTTTTTCCAACCCGTTTGCAGCAGCAAGAATTTATGTTATTGCCAACACCGGTGCTACTGAAGCAGAGCTTAACGGGGCTTCCTTAACAGATGCTGGCGGTAACCCCAATATAATAAACAGTTTTATATCGTGTGGATATGTTCAGGATGAACTGATTGCATCTACATCCTCGCTCACATTAGGTGAATATGATATTGTGATTGATAGAAATAATAATGGCCGGTTTGATAAAGGAATAGATGAATTCCTGAATCCCGGCCCTTCATATACTTTTAAATTAGTTCCTTATGAGAGTGTAACGATCAATTCGTCCTTCCCGTACGAATTGGCCGAAAGTGCCCGGGACCTTGTTAACCGTAACAAGCAAAGCGCTGCAGAAACAAGGGATAAGCTTAAAGAAATATATAGCAGGTATAGGACAGCCCAACTTGCTATTTCTCTTATTGATGCACTGAAGGAAGCAGGTGTCGGGACAATTGTAAACATTGCTCAGGGTGGCAGATTACGGAGTATGGCCGGCCAACTCATTGGCGTTATATTACCCAATACTCAAACTCCTCTTGATTATTTCACTAATAACCCGCTGGCTACTACAGCACAGGCAGCGGCAGAACAGGCAGCTGAAGCCGCAATAGCCAGGTATGATGCCATTGCAAAAGACCCTCCCCGGTCAGACTATACTACGCTTGCAGTAGTGGACAGTGTAGATCTTGACTATTCTTTCAGATTTAACGATACAACTGACATTTTTTTTACTAAACTCTATGCATTGATGAATATAGAAAGCCGTGTTGCGAATGCAGAGTTACTATCATTGGAACGGATTCAGGGAGCATTGACAGATAGCAACACAGCCGGAGTTTACCTTCAAAGCCGCAACCTGTTGTACCTTAAACGTCTAAAGGGACAATTGCAGGAGTTGAAGATACAAAACTGGAATTATCTGCGATCGGCTTTTGTCGCAAGCGGGAAGGGCAATGATTTTTTACCGGTTGATGACCTGCAGAATTTTCAGACAAGATTATTGAACAGCGGATTTGCAGATGCACACAAGCTTTATTTTGAAAGACAGTCTTATACGCCGGAAGAAATTAGCCGGATAAGAGAGCAGGTGCTTAATGGAAATTATGCTCTGATGAAGGGTAAAACATACCTGCAAATTATTGACGAAGCTATTAGTACGGAGCAGGGCATAATGCAGACAGTGTTAATTGAAGCAGATTCGCTGCTTGCATTATCCGGGAGGTTTGGCAATGCTCTAAACACAAGCTCTCTGCCTGCCGATTTTGAAATTTCCGGTCCATCGAAGATATCAGGTCGCAAACATACTACTCCGGGGCAGGCTGCTGCTTGCGAATACCTTGTTGTTGGCGGTACTGCAACGCCGGTGTCTTCACCACAGATGGTTTTTTATCGGGCGGATCTGGTATTTAATTCAACCGCTGCTTCGCCCGTACTTAATGATCCGGGTTTTGAGCTGGTGCGCTTAGAGATAAACACCTCAAACGGATTGAAAAGTTTTGCCTACAAAATAATAGAAGTAACGCCCGGTATTGAATCACCCAAAATTCTTTCTGTTCAGCCGGAACCCTATTTCATAAAGCCTTCCACGCAGGAAGCTATTCTGTTTAAAGTAAATTCGGCCATCACAGCTGCAGGTTTTACACCAATTTATGATTGGTATATCAATGGGATATTAGCGGCTCAGAACGTAGATAGTTTTTTGCTTACCCCTTTAAGTTGCGAAAAGAATGTATTTGAAGTGCAGGTAATGGCAAGAGATGAAGCGTTTGGGAATTTTGAACATATGCATCAGTGGCAGGTACAGGTAGATGGTGACTCTTCACTTTGCGGGGTAAACAAAAATGCCCCCAATAGAAAAAATGCCACGCACTGGTATTTTGGAACACAGGCTGGCCTTAAATTTGTTGGCGGGCCACAGCCTATCCCGCTTACCAACAGCGTCATGCCTTATCAGCACGAGGGTGTTGCCACCATCAGCGATTCGGCCGGTAATCTGTTGTTTTATACTCAGGGCATTACGGTTTATAACCGTAACCACCAGGTAATGCAAAATGGTACGGGCCTATCCTCGGATCCGAGCAACACACAGGCTGCGGTAATCGTTCCTTATCCGGGACATCCCAACCTGTACTATATTGTTACCCCTGTCCCTTATAATTACAGTATTGTTGACATGACGCTTGATAACGGTAACGGTGCGATTATTGCTGATAAGAAAAATATTTTATTGCAAACACAATCTTCTGAAAAAATTGCCGCTGTATATGCTGCCAATCAGAAAGATATCTGGCTTGTAACCTGTGCGTCATCTCAAAGATATTTCAATGCCTATCTGATTACCGAAAACGGCATATCACACCAGGCGGTAAAATCAGATTTTAGCCAGATGGGGCTTCCGTCTTTCAGCGGCTATTTTGGCTACATGAAAATATCTCCTGACGGTAAACATCTTGTTACAGCAGATTTCACCAATCAATTTCATCTGTTTGATTTTGATACCCGTACCGGTGTAGTAAGCAACTTGCGCAGGATTGTACCAACAAACGGAATGAGTGGTTATGGATCGTATGGTATAGAGTTCAGTCCTGATAGTAAATTGGTGTATGTGGCTGATCACAGGGGTTCAAACAGTGTCAACCAGTTTGATATTTCCTCAGGTAATATTACCGAAATTCAAAATTCGCAGGTAGTGTTGCCTACCAATTCCAGTATTGCGCTTGGCGCATTGCAGTTAGGGCCTGATGGCAAAATGTATTTGGGAAGGGAAAATTCGCCTTATCTTGGAGTGATCAATTTTCCCAACGTAAAAGGTGCAGATTGCAATCTTGTTCCCGATGGTGTTTTTCTCGGAGGAAAAGTTTCTCAACTTGGGCTGCCCGGCTTTATTTCTTCCATATTAGTGAATAATGATATTACATGGCAGGGCGATTGTACGGGGGCACCCACAAATTTCACCTTAGACAGGAATCTTTCCGTTGTGGATTCTGTGTACTGGAACTTTGGTGATACACTTTCTACGAGCAATACCGGTCATGGAATTGCTGTAAATCATATTTATTCCAAATCGGGCAGCTACACTGTACAGGCCGTTGTTGCGTACGACACATCGGGCATTGTAATATATGATACTATTTACACTAAGGTAACCATAAAAGCCCCGGTAATAAATCCGGTACAAATAATAACACCTGACCAATGGTCCACATGCAACGACACGGTATGGCTGGCAGCTTCGGCTTTTGGTGATGGCTATCAGTGGTATAAAGACGGCATGGCCATACCTGATGCTACCAGGATGGATTTAAAAGTAATCGAAACGGGCAGCTACGGCCTTGAAGTTAAAAGCATAAACGGTTGTCCGCAACCACCGGACAGTGCTGTAGTAGAGGTCGTGTTTCTGGATAATGATGTGAACCCCATTATCGTGGAAAACGCCGGAAAGCTGAGTACTACAAATACCTATGCTTCCTACCAGTGGTATATGAACAATGAACTGTTGCAAGGCAGCACATTGCAAACTATTACCACAACAGCAGATGGTGAATATCATGTAGTAGTTACCAATGCCGATGGATGTACAGGAGAAAGCGAAACATTTATTGTGTCAACCACAAAGCCGTTTGTTCTTCTAAGTTTTACCGCTCAAGAAAACGAATGTGTGAACGCAATGCTGCAATGGAAAACAACCGGTGAAAACAATTTATCCCATTTTGAAATAGGACAAAGTGAAGATAGCATCAATTTCATAACTTTAAAACAGCAGACTGCAAAAAACACACCGGATATTCATGAATATGTGGTCACCGTACCTGTTAACGCCAAAAAAGGATTTTATAGATTAAAGATGGTGAATACTAATGGCAGTTTTACCTACAGTGATATTATATCGCTATTTACCAACTGTTATTTACCTTTTTCTATCTACCCTAACCCGGTTCAGGATATCTTGAATGTAAGAAGCGCACCTCTCGGTTCTGATTATCGTATTTATAATAGTATAGGACAATTAGTG
>CAZLXM010000124.1:0-8783 GCA_964563105.1 uncultured Bacteroidaceae bacterium | reverse complement strand
TTTTCCAGCTTCAACCCTACTCTGTTTGCTATTACTCCCGAAAAGAATGCTCCTATAAAGACTCCAAGCACTTCAAAAACCAGCCAGTTTCTTAGAGGCCCCTCCGGATTTGCTTCAGCAAATTCTTTATAAAAAACAGCATTTTCAGCATGCCGGGGAGAAGTTGATTCTACAGCAGCAATCACAACACCCCTGAAAGCCCCGCTGGCACCTAATCCTCTTCCGGTAATGAAAATGGTGGTTAAAAGTAACAAACCCAGTAACACCCCTGCCAGATAAGGATTCATATAAGGTTTAGGTTCCATCATTTATTTAAATTTTATAGTTATTTATTTTCTAATAAATTATCATCCTCCTCCAATTCCTCATAACCGGTAATCATTGCCCGTATATTTGAAGTGGGAGTTGTACCGGTAGTTGTCATGTAAACATGAATCACAAGAAAAATCATAAGAAGAAATGCCCCAAGAGTATGCCAGAATGCAATTGATTCTAACGAGATATTCTTTATAACAACTATCTCATTTTTATCAATTGTTTTATGGAACATATATAATAAGCCCGAAATTACTGTAATCGGGATAAGTAAAAGCTTAAAACCAAGATAGACAAGTCTTTGTAAAGGATTCAGTTTTGAAAGCTCAGTCTTTTTCGTTGGATGCTTTTCTCCTTTAAACATTCCGAAGGAATAATAAATTATCTGTTGTTTAAGATTTTTTATAGCAGGAATATATTGTTTCCATTCTCCTGTTGTAAAATGCCAAAAAATTGCAAAAATTATGAGTCCTATAAGGGCCCATGAAGCATGCCGGTGAAAAATGGCAGCATGCTCAAATCCAAAAATATTAAAGCTTCCATGAACTTCGAAACCGGTTACTGCCAGAAATATAATAAGTGCAGCCTGAGTCCAGTGCCAAAATCTTTCGAAACCTTTATAAATATATACCTGCTTCATTCAAAAATAATTTAATTCTGTAAGTTGTATCAATTTTGTCCATAAATGGCCTCATTGATTTATAAAAATATTTATTTTTTTTTGTTTTTATTTACCAACAACCTGTAATATGGTTAAAAAAACTATTGATCATTAATACGATGAAATTATTGTGAATCGGGATCATAATCGATACTTTTAACTTCATACTTTTTATTCCTGATTGAAAAAACAATTCTGATGGCCCCATGAACAAACACAGCAGCCAGGGCCGCAAAAAAGACGAATATTCCGATATTATCAAGTGCTTTATTAAAATCCCGTCCGGGAATATAAAATCCTGCCAGATTAGCCAGTCTTCCGTTATTCCTTGTATGGCATTCTGCACAGCCAACAGTTTGTGATTTAGGGGCAACCATATGGTTTACCGGCCAGTAAGTTATTGTCTCTACAAAATCGTATTCGCCACTAAAAGGAAGCCCTACTCTTTTCATTCCGGCTTCTGCAGCATTATACCAGTTAAATTCTTTCCAGTATGCACTATCACCAATATTTTCAGAATAAAGTTTAGGTTGGATCAAATATTTGTATTTTGTATCATATATCTGATCTCCTTTATGAATTTTTATAGGGATAATTTTAGACTCTTTGTCATCATGTGAACCAAAAAGAGTATTCATTTTAACCGGTATTTCTTTTATGGTATCACCGAGCAAATATTGGTCTGCTGTACCATTGAACCATATATATTCAGGAATTACATTTTTCTCCCATTTAAACGACCCTTTTATAGACAAATAAATTTCATTCCCGTCATCATCCTCTACGGAGTATGGCTCTCCATCTTTAAGTTTTCCGGCATCAGACCATTTCCATTCCATTTTGGTAGCATTTTCTTTGGCAAATTCAGGTATATGGCAGGCCTGACATGATACTTTAGCATTATGACGGTTTAGCAGATCATTAAAATGAGGAGTGTTTGTATGGCATTGTTCACAGGTGGACCGCATTGTATTTGTTGAAGAAACGGAATAAAGTCTTCCAAGCATCTGATGGTTTTTTGCCGTATGACAATCGACACAGGTAAGATTTATACCATTTGCAGCCATATGAACATCAATTTCTCTTTCACAAGCAAGCTGAACGGCTTCCAGGTCACCATGCTTTACATTATTTCCGCCACCACTATAAAAATGACAGCTCCCACAGTTAATACGGTCAGGGCGCCCTACATGCTGGGCCACGTTCTTGAGGTTTACAGATCTATCGGGATATCCTGCAAGAGAAGCACCTTTAAGATATTCATCACTGTTATCATGACAAACCATACAATCAACATTACGGGCATTATTGAAATCATAAAGATCATTGGTCATCCCGAATCCTATATGACACTTAGCACAAGCCAGTTCATTCGATCTTGAACCAATGCAATAATTATTCAATACATTTTTTTTACCGGCAGTGGAAACACCTCTTCCTTCAACATAAGAAACCCTTTCCCAATTCCAGTGAGATGATCTCATTACCTCCTTATGCCTTTCAGTATGGCAGGAATTACAGGCTTCCGTAACATCCTGCGGCGTTTTAAACTCTTTATCCAGTGTTGATAATTTACTATGATCAATAGATGAAACAGGTTTGATTGCATATTCCTGTTTTAATTTTTCAAGCTTCAAATTGTAATATTCTTCAGAATGGAAATATGCTTTAAAAAACAGCAGGAGAAAAACAGCAAATACAGTGATCGCAATAGCCTTGTTCATAATGTCTTATATTTTCACAAGCAATTTAAAATTGTTGAAGGAAATATACTAATAATTCATAAGTATGCAAATATGGTATGTGTAATTTTATATATGTAGATATGCATATAGCTGTTTCATTTTAAAATTTTTTTTCAGCAATAATTAAAGCCTATTGAATTTTTATTTATAAAATAACACTTATTTTTAAGTCGTCAGAAATGAGCATATTAACCCCTACCCTCACTTAGAACGATTCTAAATAGCTGTTTAATTCGAGGAAACTAAGAAAAATCAACACTTTATTATTTCTTAATTCTAATTTTGCATTTTATTTCCTTTTCAGGCCTAAAAAATTTAAACATGAGTTACAGCTCTGGTTTTAATTGTGATAAGTCGAATGATATTTAGTTTGAAAAGAGGAAGTATTTAATATTTTCGTGTTTAAAATGGCTAAAGAAACCATTGAACATAGAGGTATTGTTGAAAGCATAGCTAATGAAAAATTATCTGTAAGGTTTACAGTTCATTCTGCATGTGCTTCCTGTGAAGCCAAAAGTTACTGTTCGCTTAGTGAAAGAGAGGATCGTGTTGTGGAGTATGTGTGTGATACGGAGAAGTATTCCTCAGGTGATCCGGTTAATTTGGTCCTTACTCGTTCCCAGGGCTTTAGTGCTTTGCGCATAGGTTATATTTATCCTTTCTTTCTTGTATTTTTAGCTTTATTAATTCTTTCTTTTATAGGAATACATGAACTTTATGCAGGGATAATATCCTTATCATTACTTTTACCGTATTATATTTTGATAAAATATTTCGATAAAAGGATAAATAAAAAATTTCAATTTACTTTACATAAGATTGAATAATAATGAGTCAGATAGTTCTTTATGTTATTCTCACCTTAAGTGTCATCGGGATTTTTGCAGCCATGATACTTTACATAGCTGCCAATAAGTTCAAGGTATATGAAGATCCGCGTATTGACCTGGTTGAAAATCTGCTACCTGCAGCCAATTGTGGTGGTTGTGGTTATGCGGGATGCCGTAACTTTGCAGAAGCTTTGGTTAAGTCTGAATCTTTTGATGATTTATATTGTCCGGTTGGCGGTAATGATATGATGACTGCCATTGCGGGTATTTTGGGCCGTGAACCTGTACTTCAGGATTCAAAAACTGCAGTTGTCAGATGTAACGGTATTCCGGAATACCGGCCACATACGAATCATTATGACGGAGCCGCATCATGTGCAATTGAGCATATTCTTTATATGGGAGAAACTGGTTGTCCATATGGCTGTCTGGGTCATGGGGATTGTGTTGCCGCATGTGATTTTGACGCTATCCACATGGATCCTGTTACAAAGTTACCTGTAGTTATAGATGATAAATGCACTGCATGCGGAGCCTGTGTTAAAGCCTGTCCCAGAAATATTATTGAATTGAGGAAAAGATTTCCTAAAGACCGAAAAATTTATGTTTCCTGTATAAATGAAGAAAAAGGTGCTATTGCAATTAAAAATTGCAAAGTTGCCTGTATAGGATGCGGCAAATGTGTTAAAGTTTGCGCATTCGATGCAATAACCATGGAGAATTATCTGGCGTATATTGACCCGGTTAAATGTACATTATGCAGAAAATGTGTTCCTGAATGTCCAACAAATTCAATTCTGGAAATCAATTTTCGACCCAGGAAAACACTGGTTGAAAAAGAAAATACATTAACTGCCTAAAATAAAAATCTGGAATAATGCTTAAAACTTTTAAAAAAGGAGGTGTCCATCCGGAAGAAAATAAACTATCAGCAAAGAATAAGATTGAAGTGCTTCCTCCCCCGCAATCTGTTATTATTCCTCTTGCACAACATATTGGAGTTCCGGCTAACCCTTTGGTAGCGAAAGGAGACAAGGTTATGACCGGACAGCTTATTGCCCGGTCAAATGGTTTTGTTTCTGCAAACATACATTCATCAGTTTCAGGTACAGTTACAAAAGTTGATATTTTTCTTGACAGCACAGGATATCGTAGAAAAGGAGTTCAAATAAAGGTTGAAGGTGATGAATGGGTGGAAAGTATTGACAGGAGTTTAGAAATAAAAAAAGACATAAATCTTAGTTCCGAAGAAATTATCAACAAAATAGCTGAAGCCGGGCTTGCCGGATTAGGGGGGGCCACATTTCCCTCACATGTTAAATTATCTGTTCCTGCCGACAAAAAGATAGAGTATTTAGTTGTAAACGGCGTTGAGTGTGAGCCATTTCTTACTGCCGATCATGCTTTGATGATGGATAAAGGAGAAGAAATAATAATCGGCATAAAAATTATGATGAAAGCACTTAATGTAAATAAAGCCATCATAGGAATTGAGAACAATAAACCCGATGCTGTTAAATATTTATCAGAGCTTGCTGCAGCCGAAAAGGGGATCAGCGTCATTCCCCTGAAAGTTAAATACCCCCAGGGTGGTGAAAAACAGTTAATAAATGCATTATTAAAAAGAGAAGTTCCTTCTGGTGGTTTACCACTGGATATTGGGGTAGTGGTATTTAATGTTGGGAGCATATTTGCATGTTATGAGGCTGTCCAGAAAAATAAGCCACTTTTTGAAAGAGTCGTTACAGTTACAGGTCTCACTTTAAAAAAGCCTGCCAATTATTTAACAAGGATTGGTTCTCCTGTTTCGTATCTTATTGAAGCTTCCGGTGGCCTGCCCGAGGACACAGGTAAAATTGTAAGTGGCGGGCCAATGATGGGAAAAGCATTAAACGGCCTGGATGTTCCGATAGTAAAAGGCAGTTCAGGAGTGCTTGTTATCCCCCGAAAACTTGCAAGTCGTAAGGAAGTCCGTAATTGCATCCGTTGCAGTAAATGTATAGGAGTTTGTCCGATGGGACTTGAACCCTATCTTCTAATGAGCCTTGCGGAGAAAGAATTTTATGACAGGCTTGAAAATGAAAAAATCCTTGATTGCATAGAATGCGGATCATGCAGCTATATTTGTCCTTCCGGCAGACCATTGCTCGATTATATCCGATTAGGAAAAATTAAAACTCTTGAATTAATTCGAAAAAGAAAAAACTAAAAATACAATAACTAAGTATTGTAAATATGAATGTACTAAATGTATCTCCCTCACCCCATGTCTATTCTGAAGAAACGGTACCAAAATTAATGTATAATGTCATTCTGGCTCTCCTTCCGGCATTTTTTGTTTCACTGTTTTACTTTGGGCTTGGTTTTTTAATTGTTACCTTTACTTCTATTGCAGGCTGCATTCTTACAGAATATTTTATTCAAAAATATGTTTTAAAAACTGTACCCAGCCATCTTGACGGATCGGCTGCATTAACCGGATTGCTTCTTGCTTTTTGTCTTCCCTCTAATATTCCTTTCTGGATGGTTTTAATAGGAGCAGTTGTATCTATTGGAATTGCTAAAATGACATTTGGAGGTTTGGGGAATAATCCATTTAATCCGGCAATAGTTGGCCGTGTATTTTTATTCGTTTCGTTTCCCGTTGCTATGACAAGTTACCCCGAACCGGGACAATGGAAATCTTATACAGATGTTACAACCGGTGCCACCCCGCTAAGCATTATGAGTGAAAATATTGCAAATGAAGTGCCTGTTTCAGAGATTATGTCAAAGATCCCTTCTTACATTGACCTTTTTATGGGAAAAATGTTGGGTTCATCAGGAGAAATTGCTGCATTTGCACTAATAATCGGCTTAATTTATATGCTTTGGAAAAAAATCATTACCTGGCATATTCCTTTTAGCATAATTTTAACCGTATTTATTTTTTCAGGGATTTTATGGTTTTTTAATGGTGAAAAATATCCTGACCCCTTATTCCATTTGCTTACCGGAGGATTAATCCTGGGTGCTGTATTTATGGCCACAGATTATGTTACTTCCCCTATGGCGACAAAAGGAATGTTGATTTATGGAACAGGGATAGGTATATTAACAGTTCTTATAAGAGCCTTTGGTGCTTATCCGGAAGGTGTACAGTTTGCAATTTTGATAATGAACGGATTTACTCCATTAATTAATAAATATATTAAGCCTAAAAGATTTGGAGAGATAAAAAATGGCTGAAAAAGAATCAAATTTTAAGAACATGGTTATAGCATTGTTTGTTGTAACCTTTGTTGCATCAGCAGCTCTTGGTTTTGCCTATGAGTTGACTAAAGAGCCCATAAGACTTGTTGAAATCAACAAAAAAAACAGCGCAATCAAATCGGTGGTGCCGGAGTTTGATAACAATCCTTCCGAAGAATCACGAAAAGTCGCAATTGGTAAAGATAGTTTGAATTTATACCAGGCTAAAATGAATGGTGAAGTTGTTGGTACTGCTGTTGAAACATTTACAATGAAAGGTTTCAGCGGGATGATAAAACTTATGGTAGGTTTTTCCCCTGATGGCAGTATAATTGACATCGCAGTCCTCGAACACCAGGAAACTCCCGGATTAGGGGATAAAATTGAAAAGGGAAAATCACAATTCAGCCTTCAGTTTCAGGGGAAAAATCCTGCAGATTTTAAGCTTGCTGTAAAAAAAGATAATGGTGAAGTGGATGCTATCACAGCCTCAACTATTTCCTCACGTGCTTTTTGCGATGCTGTTCAACGGGCTTATGATGCCTATATGTCAATACTAAAAGAAAATATCTAACAATATTCAAAATGAATAATTGGAAAAATTTCACTAAAGGTTTTATTAAAGACAATCCTGTATTTGTCCTTTTTCTTGGGCTTTGTCCGGTGCTTGGGACCACTACATCAGTGATTAATGGCTTGGGAATGGGGTTGGCAACAACTTTTGTATTAACAATGTCTAATATTTTTGTTTCATTAATTAAAAACTTCATACCCGATAAAGTTCGAATCCCTGCATTTATAGTCGTTATTGCAACATTTGTAACTGTTGTTGAGCTTGTAATGAAAGCTTATTTGCCGGATTTATATAAAGCCTTAGGGCTTTTCATACCTCTTATCGTGGTAAATTGCATAGTACTGGGCAGGGCGGAAGCTTTTGCTTCAAAAAATAATATTTTTGCTTCCATTCTTGACGGCTTAGGAATGGGTTTAGGATTTGCCTTTGCCCTGGGGCTTCTCGGAGCTGTAAGAGAAATACTTGGAAGCGGGTCCATTCTTGGGTTTAAATTTATCCCGGGAGATGGAATACTTATATTTGTCCTGGCCCCCGGGGCATTTTTAGCGCTTGGCTATTTAATTGTTATAATGAACATGGTAAAAAAGAAACTTAAATAAACTTACTAAAAAATGGAATATATAATTATCATTATTTCTGCTGTTTTTGTAAGCAATATTGTTCTCGCACAATTTCTCGGGATATGTCCTTTTATGGGAGTTTCGGGCAGAGTTTCAACAGCACTTGGAATGGCCGGGGCAGTTACTTTTGTAATGGTAATTGCAACCATTGTGACCTATTTATTAATGCAATATTTACTTTTACCCCTGGGAATTGACTTTGCCCGGACTATTACCTTTATTCTGGTAATTGCTTTTTTAGTCCAGCTGGTTGAAATTGTCCTGAAGAAAGTAAGCCCTCCTTTATATCAGGCACTGGGCATTTTCCTTCCACTTATTACAACTAATTGTACCGTGCTTGGTGTGGCAGTATTAGTAGGACAAAAAGAATTTAACCTTCTGCAGGGAGTAGTATTTGCAATTGGAAATGCAATGGGGTTCGGCCTTGCCTTAATAACTTTTGCGGGAATCCGTGAACAACTGGATTTAATGAATATTCCAAAACCAATGCGGGGAATTCCAATAGCTTTTGTTGTGGCAGGAATTCTTGCGCTGGCATTTATGGGCTTTGCAGGAATTGTCTGATTTTTTTTAGTTTATATTATAAAAGTTATAAATATTAATTCGTTTTTTTCTCTTTTACTATTCTCAGCACTTCGTTTACCAATAATGGATAGGCTCCCGGTGTGCAGTTATGGCCATATCCGTCTAATTCATAAAGTCTGGTTTCTTTATGTCCTGCAATTTTCATCATTCGCATAAGATATGCATTCTCCTCGTACCTGCCAAGCATTTCCAATTCTCTGTCACCTGTGATCAATAATAATG
>CAZLXM010000123.1:0-8886 GCA_964563105.1 uncultured Bacteroidaceae bacterium | reverse complement strand
CTCAACAAGAATATTAACCCCTGGTAAAGCTTCACCGGTTTCGGCATCAACTACTGTACCGGTAACTACAATGCCCTGGGTCTGGGCCTGAACAGGCAT
This sequence comes from uncultured Bacteroidaceae bacterium, assembly GCA_964563105.1. Taxonomy (GTDB): domain Bacteria; phylum Bacteroidota; class Bacteroidia; order Bacteroidales; genus CAYVTV01. Next base: position 8,787 of record CAZLXM010000123.1, on the reverse strand, counting down.
AAACAAAAAGGCCGCAACGATAAATGCTGTTACGATCAGGAAAAACCTGAACAAAACATGCAAATCCTCCGGCTTTTTTTCTCTGAAAATAATCGGATTCTTTTCGTTTTCTTCCATAGTTAAAATTATTAATTAGTTAGTCAAGTAATAAACATTAACAAGTAACAATCTGAATATCTAATAGATATATTAATTTTATGTGTCTGGCATAGGCGACTTATTTACTTATGATTAGATATATTAAAAGCCGTTAAATATAATCAAATGTTAAGAAATTTACAAGGTAACAAAATTATTAAAATTATTAAATTAAAAATATGAACTTTAGAATTTATTCGTCAGCTAATCCGTTAACAAATAAATTCATTGCTTCCGGTGAACCATACATAGTGAGCCCGTAAGTTTTGCCCAGGCCAGGTTGTGTGGATGGCGTTTTCAGTAAACGTTGAAATTTTGCATCCCATGCTTTTCTTAATATCCTAAATTGTTCTGCATCTTTGTTAATAGCAACGCTGTTTACCAATGCCATAATTGTAACACCTATCTGGCTAATCGGACTTGATGCCGGACATGATGTATATCGCCAATCGCTCCATTCCTCTTTCCATGTATCATTATTAAGAAAATTAACCCCTCTTAAAAGGCTTTGAGGTATACGTTCATCTCCTGTTAAGCGGTAATAATAGGATAAACCGTTAAGCCTGATAGAATTAATAAATCCCGCCTCTCCCACATGTGAAGGAACACCCTTTTTACGGTCTTCTATTGAAACACAATAGCAATGGCCCCATGGAAGGCTATACAGCCATCCGCCGCAATTTGGGTTTTGTTCTACCAGTGCCTCATCTGCTATATGTTTCATGGCCTTAAGGCAACGATCGGAAGGATTAATTTTATACTCCCCGGCCAGGGCAAGCATCGACCATCCATTTGTTCTTCCTACGTGATCCCAGCCTTTAAATCGATATAAACCATTTTCTGTAAGGCTCATTATATTATCCCCAATTTGTCCAACTGTTTCTTTAACCCATGGATCTCCTGATAAAAGATAATAATATGCCATTCCAAGAGAAAAAACGTGCCCAAGATTAAATGGATCAAGACATAGATAAGGATTAGGATTACCTCTTCCTATATCAAGATCAACGTACAATTTTTTAATTGTATCAACAGGATGAAATCCGCCAACATGTCCTATACTGTGTTCATGCACCATTCCTGGTCTTGAAGGAAAAGATTTTGATTCCCAGCGTGAAAAATATTTTCTCAAATCCTCATTCACTGAATGAACAACATCGACTTCAGCGAAATGTCGTGCTGATTGTTCTCCTACATAAAAATATTTTGGGTCACCTGTTCTGGCAAACTGAGTTAATATATGTAGCGGAGTGTCATATTCATGATTCCCCCAGTTCACTCCCCGTTCACCCCACCAGTCACCCCAGTTCATAGCACCATAATCACGTTGTTCACGAATGCTTCTACAATATCCTTCAAACTGGTTATCAGCCCATGAATCATACTCTGACATACCCTTGCTCCCTGCAGGGGCAATAAAACCCCATTCTCCGGTAGCAATTGCCTGTACCGGATCTGCAGAAGGAACAAGATGTTTATTAACAGACTTAGTCAGCATATCACCATTTCCAGATAAATCGAACCACACCTGCCAGCGGCGGCCCTGTCCTTCCCTTAAACGATAATTATTCCCTTCAAAAAGATAATCATGCTTATACCATGGTCTCATATGATCAAAAGATCCAGGTTCAAAATAAGGGAAGAGCCCAATTTTTACCACTTTATTTTCAACTTCAAGGCTTTTAGGCCATTGTTGCCAAAAATCTCTAAGTGTAACAGCAACCCTTCCTTTTCCATCGTCTATTTCCATCCACCCGGGAGCTTTTGTCCCTCTACCTGAACTTCCTTCCATTCTATAATTTTCGTCATCAACCTGGAATAGCCTTACCGGTGAACCAGGTGTTGTAGTTCCGGACCATCCGGGAGAGCCTCCAATTGTAGCCGACTTAATATTATTAAGTGGAATAAATTCAATACTCAAATCCTGCAGATAAGTGATCATTTCTTTGTCAGCATTCACTATAATCTGGGGTTCAAGATAAAATTGTGATAATCCGGCATATACTGATGCACGTAACCTGAAATCAACAACACGTTTTCCGGAAGCAGTACGAAATGCCCCATCCAGAACCATTGTTGATTTCATCGGTCCTTTAGTTTCAAGTTTGGAGCCGGATACTACTGCTTCACATCGTTCCCCTTCCCGATTTTTTAATACCAACTTTACATCAAAACGGTTAGAAATACGTAATAATGCCCCTGAAATTGTACGTAAATCAACTTTTCCTGAACTTATTGATAAAGTATTCCCCTGTGAAGCCCGTACAGGAACAGGAGGACTTAATTCCCTGGAATTTTTGTCCCAAACCAGCCTGAAATTTTCTGTTTTATTTATTCCGGGATTTGCCTGAAAATCCAGTAAAACCCATCTTGTGCTGCCATCATTCCATGTTGCCAATACCTCAGTTTGACATGGAACCGCTTTGTTTTTTTCATCCATTAAAACAAAGCGGGTTCCCCGGGGAGCAGCACTTTCAGCAATAGGGACGCCTCCTGTAACAGAACGTTTAATATCCAGGCCGGCCATTTCCCTGACTTGTATTTTCATAAATGAATTATCAGCCTTACCCTCATCTTCACCTGAAAATATTATTGCACCAATTAGTATAGTGAAGATGACTAAACCTGAAATCATTGATAAGACAAATAAAAAAGATTTTTTACTGAAAATATTCAATCCGGCAAAAATCTTATTGCATCTTTTAGCTAATTTTTGTTCCATATTTTTGTAATTATAATTTTAAGTTACAAGTTTAGATTTTCAAAATTAAAAAAATATACTATTAAGCATAGCGGTATTTTGAATTATTCAATTATAATCACTCTGTTTTTGTGATCATAGATTGTTTTCCGTCCTGTTTCAAATGATTTAACCTCCATCAATGCCGCAACAGAATGCTGATATCCAGCTTCTATGGGAGCATGTGTTGTGTGGTTTTCATGCATACACAAAAGCCAGTCCAGGCACTGTCACCTGTTGAAACTTTCCATCCTTCAAAATCACGGCCATTGAATAATTTATCCCATTTATTTTCATCGCCCGGGATAAAAGAAATAAACAGAATTATTGAAAAAAATCAAGATACGCAGTAAAGAGTTAGATAATCTGAATCCTTTAAAAAAATCAGAATTTTCAGGAATTGCTTTGTCATATGTTAAGGATCTTTTTAAGATTAAATATTCAGAAAGAAAATATTTTTGCAATCAAAGAAAAAATTTTAATCGGATTTAGCGCTTCAGAACAGGAATTTTAAAGTTTTTCTTAATTTTTTGGATATTTCCTAAAATTTTAAGATAATTACCGAATTTTAAATATTTAAAATTATTAACTTAGTTTTTTTATAATTCATTGAATAAATGACATTTATAAGCAACACAGAATCATATTAAAAACTATTAAAAAAAAGAAAGGAGGTAATTTATTAATCATCACGGGAGTTTATGGACAGGGCATCTTCCAATAACTCTAAAAAAACTCAGAGATTTTATACAAGTTTAAGGTTATCACGCAATATTTTTTCAGTTATAGCAGGAAAATGTCATGAATTATAAAAACTGATAGCCTTAAAAAATATAAAACCAATTAGAAATTATTTTTAATTATTAAGTTTAACACAATTAGAAATCTATGAAAGAAAAATCATTCGCTGTATTGTTTAATTTTAAACATATAGACAAAAAATTGTTCCTAATTCCACGTCTGATGATTCTGATTTTTATGATCTCAATTCTTCAGGTAACAGGATCAACATTTACTGAAACTTCCATAAATAACGGAGTGATAAGTGATAATATGTTGAGCCAGCCACGTCAGATCAGTGGAAATGTAAAGGATGCAAATGGCCAGGCAATTCCTGGTGTTAATGTTATTGTTAAGGGGACAACTCAGGGGACCATCACTGATTTTAACGGTAATTTCCGTTTTGATGTTCCTGCCGGGGCGCAAACTCTTATATTTTCCTTTGTTGGGATGAAAAACCTTGAAGTTGACATTGAAAATCAAACAACATTTAATGTTGTAATGGAAGAAGAGACTGTTGGGATTGAAGAGCTCGTGGTTGTTGGTTATGGTACACAGAAAAAAGTCACATTAACAGGTTCAATTGTAGCAGTAAGAGGTGAAGAAATTTCCAGAAGTCCTGTAATAAATGTTTCTAATTCACTTGCAGGCCTTCTCCCGGGGGTGATCGCCCTAAACCGCAGTGGTGAACCGGGAAGAGATGATGCCCAGGTACTAATCAGGGGAAAGAGTACCAGTGGCAATACCGAGCCTTTAGTTGTGGTTGACGGAATTCAGGGTTATCCCGGCTGGCAAAAAATTAATCCAAATGATATTGAATCCATTTCAGTACTTAAGGATGCTTCTGCTGCTATTTATGGCGCCAGGGCTGCAAACGGTGTAATACTTATTACTACAAAAAGAGGAAAAACAGGAAAACCAACCATTAACTATTCATTTAATGAAGGTATTACCCAGCCCACCAGAATTCCTGAGATGGCTGATGCGGTTCTTTATGCCGAATTTGTTAACGAAATGTATGTAAGACAGGGGAAACAACCCAGATATTCAGAGCAGGATATACAAAAATTCAGGGATGGCTCAGATCCTTACTACGCAAATACAGACTGGTACGCTGAAGTACTTAAAAAAACCAGTTCTCAAAGACAGCATAATCTTGGATTAAATGGAGGTAGTGATAATTTTACATACTTTATTTCCGGAACATATTCAGAACAGGATGGAATCTTTAAAAATGGTACGACAAACTTTAAAAATTATGCATTATTGACACGTTTAGATGCAAAAGTGAATGATTATATAAAAGTTGGCCTTGATATCAGCAGTTCTATTGATAATTCCAATTATCCTTATTCCACTTCTGCTATTTTAACCGGTCTGGGGCAGATCCGTCCGGATGAGCCGGTCTTCTGGCCTAATGGTAAGCCTTCTGCCGGTATTGCAAGCGGGCATAATCCTGCTGTTATGGTTACTGATGCGGCAGGTAATGATAATCAAAAGCGTAAAAGACTGGCTTTAAAAGGGTCTTTTGATATTGTATTACCCTGGGTACAAGGTTTAGGTGTGGATGGTTATTATTATGTTACCGATCACAATTATCAGCGTAAATACTGGCGCTTACCCTGGATAACCAATTCTTATAACAGGACCACCGGTGTTTATGATATTGTTACAGGAGGAGGGGTCCTTAAACCTGAGCTTACCGAATCAAATTCCAATAGTTCCAGTAACCTTGTTAATCTTCGCCTTAAATACGAAAAACAATTTAATCATCATAATATAAGCACATTTATTGCTGCAGAGCAGGCACAAAGCAAAAGCAATGATTTTTCTGCTTTCAGAAAAGATTTTCCTTCCGCAGCTCTTGATCAGATGTTTGCAGGTTCACTTACAGGTATGACAGCTAATGGTTCAGCAGCAGAGGGCGCTTCACAACATCTTTTTGGACGTGTAAGCTATAATTTTATGGAAAAATATCTGTTTGATTTTAATTTCAGATATGACGGGTCTTCAAACTTTCCGAAAGACAAGCGCTGGGGATTTTTCCCGGGAGGATCGGCAGCATGGAATATTGGGGAAGAGAGCTTTATAAGGGATAATCTCACCTTTGTTAATAACCTCAAGTTAAGGGCATCATACGGGCAAATCGGAAATGACAGGGTTGCAGCATTTCAATGGCTTTCAACCTATACTATAGGAACCTATGGTTATCCTTTCGGTCCCAGTGCAGAAACATCTTTAGGGCTTCAGGCAGGTGTTACCCCAAATACAAATATTACCTGGGAAGTAGCAGAAATATCAAATATTGGATTGGATACCAGATTATGGAATGGCCTACTTGGAATGAGCGTTGATCTTTTTAAACAAAAACGGTCAAATATCCTGGCAAAAAGAGATCTGGCAATTCCTTTTAATACAGGCCTTATCCTTCCTAATGAGAATATTGGTGTTATTGAAAATAAAGGGGCGGAGATAGAGCTCTCCCATGTTAAAATATTTGGTGATTTTTCATATAAACTTGGCGGTAATTTCACTTATGCCAGAAACAGGATAATTGACATAAGTGAGCCAATAAATATTCCTGCCTGGCAAAAAGCTGAAGGCAATATTCTGGGTTCAATGGTTTTATATAAGGCTATTGGTATTTTCAGAACTGATGAACAACTTGCAACACTTCCAAAAGTGCCTGGCTCAATTCTTGGTGATCTTATTTATGAGGATATTGATGATGACGGAGTAATAACAGAAGCCGATATGGTTAGAATTGATAAAACTAACACCCCGGAAATTACTTTCGGATTTAATGTTGCCACTTCATACAAACAATTCTCTTTTTGGGCTCATTTTGCAGGTCAGACAAGAGCATGGAGACAGTTTCATAAACACTCGAAAGACGGAGGACATAATTCACTTAAAGAATTACTTGAAAACCGCTACAAACCAGGCAGCATGGATTCCAAATACCCGATTATTCCCAGCAGTGAAACCCAGACTATGGATATTAGCGGGTTCCCGTCAACATTTTGGCTGAAGGATGCTTCTTTCCTCAGATTAAAAACTCTTGAAATAACCTATACCGTACCTTCTGAATGGCTGTCAAGAATTGGCATAGGGTCCTTGCAAATTTATGTTAATGGTAATAATTTATTTACTATTGATAAGCTTGAATGGTATGACCCGGAAGGAGATGATTTAACAGGAGCTTTCTATCCCCAAAATAAAATATATAATTTGGGTATAAATGTAAGCTTCTGATTATTAAGATAAATTAATCAAATTAATATTACTATGACAATGAATAGAATATATAATCATATAAGAAGAGGAGGAAAGTTTACTTTTATTTATAAGCTATTTTTAATAGTAACACTTTCAATAATGTTCTCCTGTAGTGATGTTCTGGACAAAAAACCATTAACCAGCTACTCTGATGCTGTTGTCTGGAATGACCCTTCATTAATAGAAGCATATATAGCTAATATTTATAAACGATTCCCAACCGGATGGAATATTCTTGCAAATCAATGTGATGAGAATACCAGGAGAAATAATGTAGCCTATGATAATATAAACCAGGGAAATCTCACTCCATCCAACTTTATTGAATTTGCAAACTGGTGGAGTGGTGAAAAACACGCCGGAGGAAGTGATGGAAGTGGATTCAGGCCAGGAAGCTATTATGCTGTTATTGCCAGTATTAACCAGTTTTTTGATAATATAGGTGCTGCCGATTTTGATGAGACACTAAAAAACAGGATGATTGGAGAAATGAAGTTTTTACGTGCTTATGCTTATTTTCGGCTGGCCTCATTCTATAATGGAGTGCCACTGATTACCAAAACTTTTAAACTGGATGATGATTTTTTCCTTCCCAGGGATTCTTACAGCGTTTGTATGGATTTCGTTGTTTCAGAATTCGAAGAAGCCGCCAGTTTACTTCCTCTTACTTATCAAACCAAAGATTTGGGAAGGATAACCAAAGGTGCTGCAATGGCTGCTAAAGCCAGGGCATTATTATATATGGCCAGCCCTTTGAATAATCCCACAAATGAAAGGAGTAAATGGGAAGCAGCCGCAAATGCTACAAAAGCAGTTATTGACCTTGGAATTTATAATCTTCATCCTGATTATGGAAATTCTTATAAAGAATACGAGTTATACCATTCTGAAATTATATGGGCAAGACTATATAATAATGGTAAGTACGAAGAAATGCCGGTTGAACGCAGCCATATGCCCCCCGGATATTACGGATATGCCCATACTCATCCATTGCAAAATATGGTAGATAGTTATGAAACATTAAACGGATTACTTCCAAAAGATGATCCCACTTATGATATAAATGACCCCTGGGTAAACAGGGACCCCCGTTTTTATGCAAGTATACTATTTGATGGGGCAATGTACCAGGGGCGTGAAGTTGAAGTTTTCATTCCCGGAGGATTAGACTCATATCAGGGGCCTATTGAAGCATGGAACGCCACTATGACAGGTTATTATGTGAGAAAATTTGCCAATGAAAATATTGTGGTCCCCAGAGGCTTAAATAATGGAAACACACCATGGCCTTTTATCAGATATAATGCTGTTTTACTTGACTATGCCGAATGCATGTATATGCTAGGTTATGAAGATGCTTGCAGGGATTATATCAATTTGATCAGAAAAAGACCAAGTGTTGATATGCCTCTTGTTACCGAAAGTGGTGAAGAATTGTGGGAAAGATACGTAAATGAACGTAAAGTGGAGCTGTATATGGAAGAACACAGATATTTCGATGTTCGTCGCTGGAAAATTGCCCCTCAGGTGTTAAATGAAAATGCCTGGAAAGTTGATGTTTTCAAAGATCCGAATACAGGAGTAAAAACTCTTGAGTATTCAAAATTCCAGGACAGGGTTTGGAAGGATAAAATGTATTATCTCCCCGTTCCACAGGACGAAATAAATAAAAATCCGAACCTGGTACAAAATCCGGGATATAATTAAAATCAGTATCCTAATATAAGGAAACTAATAATTTAACAACAAAGCTGACCAAATTGGTCAGCTTTGTTGTTTTATAGAATTAAAGAGGGATTTTCGCTAAATGCGAAGCATTTTAATAATATTGACAGACCACAAAGGTT